>JALHNN010000597.1 GCA_022843505.1 Sulfuritalea sp. | reverse complement strand
CGAACAAACAAGCGAGGATTGATGTGATGAAAAAAGTCGTTACGGTGACCCTGGGCTCGTCCAAGAAGGATTTCGAGTTCAAGACGAAGTTTCTCGGCCAGGAATTCCAGGTGCGTCGCTTCGGCGCCGACAAGGACAGCAGCAAGGCCTGGGAGCTGATGCGGCGCCAGCAGGCCAATGCCGATGCCATCGCCCTGAGCGACATGCCCGACCACTACCACGTCGGCCTGCGCACGGTGATCAACAAGAAGTCGCAGCACCTGATGCAGGTGGTCACGCGCGTGCCGGTGACCACCGGCGCCAGCCTGCGCCGGCTGCTGCAGGTGCGGACTGTCCGCTACGTGCAGAAGGAGCTGGGCAATTACTTCAACAACAACTTGGTGTTGTTCCTGTCCGGAATGCGCAATTACGACATGGCGGTCGCGCTGTCCGACTACACCCGGAACCTCAGTTTTGCCGACCCTGTGTTCCATGCCGCCTCGCCCGTGCTGCTGAGTTCGCTGGACCAGCTCGAGCTCTTCGCCAAGGGCAAGGAACTCCTTCCCGACGGTGTGCCCGGGGAATTCCTCAAGTCCGTCCTCGGCACCCTGAAGAACAAGATCGTGGCCAATGCCGTGGCCAAGTCGCACGTCATCGTCGGCACCTTCCGCGAGATCCAGGCGGTCGCTTCCGGCGGCAACCTGGAAGGCAAGACCCTGATCACCTCGGCCGTCGACGACGAGGCCTTCGCCTTCTTCGCCAGGCACAAGGTCAACCTGGCGGTGGATGTCTCACCCAAGCTCTTCGAGCAGGTGGTGGGCATCAGCACCATCACCGCGATGATCCTCGCCGCCACTGGCAAGGCCGAATCGGAACTCACCGACCACGATTTCGAGGAGATCCTGCACGAGCTCGACATCAAGCCGCGCCTGCTGCATCCCACCGGGCACTTCCGCAACATCCGCCGTTTCGCCTTCGTCGTCCATCCGCTGAGCCAGGAATACATCAAGAAGGGCTTCCCGCTGCCCAAGGGGACGCCGAAGTTCATCATGGACAAGGTGGAGACGCTCGCCGCCTACATGCCGCCGATGGTGTATTGCAAGATGAGCAACATCGTCTCGCCCACCGGCGCCGAAGCCGAGGGCTGGCTGATCTCGGTCGGCGGCACGCCCAAGGAGATGCTTTCGCACAGCCCCGAGTTCACCTACCGGCGCCTGCTCCATGCGGCGAAGATTGCCGAGGGGCTGGGCGCGCAGATCATGGGCCTCGGCGCCTTCACCAAGGTGGTCGGCGATGCCGGCATCACCGTGGCGCGGCGCGCCAGCATTCCGATCACCACCGGCAACAGCTATTCGGCATCGGGCGCGTTGTGGGCGGCCGCCGACGCCATGCGCCGCATGGGCCTGATCAAGGTGACCAAGGACTCGAAGCGCGTGCCTGCCAAGACCATGGTGATCGGCGCCACGGGTTCCATCGGCTCGGTCAGCGCCCGCCTGCTGGCGATGGCCTTCGACGAAGTGGTGATCGCCGGCCGCGACATGAAGAAGCTCAACGAGCTGCGCGATTCGATCCTGGAGGACACGCCGGACGCCAAGGTGGTCTGTTCGACGGATTACGACGCCCTGCTCGCCGACATGGACATGATCGTCACCTCGACCTCGGGCGCCGGCAAGAAGATCCTCGACATCACCAAGGTCAAGCCCGGCTGCGTGATCACCGACGTCGCGCGGCCGCTCGACCTGCCGCCCGAGGAGGTGGCCAAGCGCCCGGACGTGCTGGTGATCGAGTCGGGCGAGATCGAACTGCCGACGCCGGTCAAGGGCATGAAGTCGATCGGGCTGCCGAAGAACGTGATCTACGCCTGCCTGGCGGAGACCATCGTGCTGGCATTGGAGGGGCGCTTCGAGGTATTCACCATCGGCCGCGACACCGAATGGGAAAAGGTCAAGGAGATCTACAAGCTGGGCATCAAGCACGGCATGAAGCTGGCGGCCATCTCCGGCGTCAAGGGCGTGTACTCCGACGAGGACATTGCCAAGGTCGTCGCCCTCGCAAAGAAGGCGCGGCTGACCTGGAAGGGTTCGAGCGTTGCCGCAACGGCCAAGTCCGCGCCGAAGAAGTCCGCGGCAAAGAAGGTCGCGACCGACAAGACCGTGGCAGCAAAGCTTGTCGAAAAGAAGCCCGAGGCCAAGAAGCCGGTGACAAAAAAGGCGGTGGCAGCGAAGGCGGCGACCGGGAAGCTACCCGCCAAGGAAGTGGCAGCGACCAAGAAGCCCGCGAAGGCGAAGGCCCCGGCCATAAACGTCGCCGCCAAGCCGGCCGCGAAGAGGAAGTCCGCGGCATAGGCTTGCGTCCTCGCCCCGCTGGCGCGGCGCAAGCGGGCCAGCGGCTACCTAGGGAGTTTCCCCTAGGACATTAGGGTGACCTCTCTAACTCCGGCCGCTAGACTTTCCCGGTGGCAGACAAGGGTGCGCCGGGCGTTGCGCGGCGAAGCGGCAGGAATCAGTCAATTATGGAGATT
>JALHNN010000596.1 GCA_022843505.1 Sulfuritalea sp. | reverse complement strand
GAAGGCGAGGAAGGTGGCGGTGCCGGCCTGAAACCAGACGACCATCGCGAGATCCACGTGCACGACGAGCGCGCGCTTGAAGAACAGCGGGTCGGTGAACAGCCAGCCCATGCCCGGCAGCCGGCCGACAACGAGCGTCAGCGACAGCAGCCCCGCCAGCACCAGGCTGCCGATGGCGAAAAGAAACCAGACTCGCGCCGCCGGGGCGCCCTGGACCGGCATCGCCCACGACCGGCTGCCGGGCCGGGCGAAGGTGGGCGCTGGGAAAGCCGGGGAGTGCATTCCTACTTTTTAGCACAAAGGAATCCCGGCGGCCTTGACGTGGATCAAGAAATTCAGGCACCCGGCCGCATCCTCGCTCAGTAGGAGAACTCCACCTGCAGCCAGATTTTCTTCACGTCGGGGAGGGCGGGGCTGGCGCGCTGGAAATCGGCGTATTTGCACAGGCCGGTCACCCGGGCGCCGAATTTGCGCGTGAGCTGGAGGTTTATCTCGGAGCCGAGCCGCACGCCGGTGGCATCGGTTTCATACCAGTGGTAAAACGCCGTCAGGGCGAACCCGGCCGGCAGGGTGGCGGTGGCGCGGACGTAGGTGTCGCGGAGCCCCGCGGCCGGTGTGGTGAGGAAGAGATCCGCCCAGCCATTGAAGGCGTGCAGGGTCGCGAGCGGGGTCCTGAAGCTCGCGTTGTGATCCGAGCCGAGCACCTCATGGCCCAGGGTGAGGCTGCCGGGCTGGCCGGCGAGGCCGGCCTCGAGGCCGAGGTAGTGGGTCGAGTAATCCAGCGGACTCGCACCGTGGTCGGTTTGGGTGGCCAGCTCGGCGCGGTAGGCGAACTTGAGCCGGTCGGTGAGCTTCCTGGCCCCGGCCAGGCTGGCGCCGTAGGTGGCGCAGGAATTCGCGGGCGAGCCGGCGAAATCGAGCAGGTAGGCGTAGCCCGCCAGGGTGCCGATGGTCAGACCCGTGTGGCTGGCGTTGAACAGATGGGAGTTGGATTTCCAGTAACCCTGCGCGTGACGGTCGCCAAAGACGCGGTTGATGCGGTCGAGCCAGGCGTAGCTCAGCGTGGTTTTCCCGAGCGACTTGTCCTGCACCACGAGCGCGTCGAAGGTCTGCATGTTCTGCCGCCAGCCGACGTCTCCCACGAACCGGGCGTTGTCGAGCACGAGACGCTGGCGGCCCAGGGTCGCCGTGGTCGAACCGTGGGTGAAGGCAAGCCATGCCTGGTTGACCTCCGTGGTCTCGGGGTCGGCGACGACCGCACGGCCGGCGCCGCCGGGGTTCAGCCCGGCCTGGCTGTAGGTGTCGCCATCCGCCGCGACAATGTTCTCGGCCTCGAGCATCCCCTTCCAGCCGCGGAAGGGTGCGGTGCTGAAGCCGAGCCGGGTGCGCAAGGTGAGCGCATCGGCTCGGCGGAGGCCGGTCTGCTCCATGCCCTCGTAGCGCAGGCGGGCGTTGAGGGAGAATCTGCCCTGGGCAAGGGCGGCGGGAATGTCGGCCGGCGCGGCCGCGAAGCCGGCGCAGGCAAGCAGAAGGAAACAGGCGGTGAGACGTTGCATGATGGGTTGGCCCCGCCGGTCGGGGTCCGGCGGTTACTGGACGCGGATAACGCCCTCCATGTAGGGATGGGGCGTGCAGTAGAACTTATATTCACCCGGCTTCGTCAGCACGGTGCTCCATTTCTCCGCGTGACCGAGCATCTTGGAGGAAAAGTGGCCGCCCTCGGGCGCCGCGCTGGTGACGGCGTCGTGGACGCCCGCGAACTCGCCGCTGGCGAAGGTGAAGAGATCCTCGTTCACGAACTCGACGGTGGTCCCGGCCGGCACCGAGGAAACCTTCGGCCAGTAGGAATTGCCGATGATCGTGATGCGAAGTTTCTTCTGGCCGGCGGGCAGCGAGAAGGGGTTTTCCAGCTCATCCTTGTTGGGCTTGAAGGGGGAAATGATCCGGACCGCCTTCGCGGTGTGTTCCGCGATCTCAGCCTCGGTGAAGGCGGGCCCGTCGGCGAGCAGCGGGGGCGAGCGCGGGGCGTCCTTGGTGGCGGCAAGGACGCCGATGGCTCCGCGCGTCGTGGAACCGAACGCGTGCGTGACGATCAGGTAGTTGCCCTCGTCGGGAGGCACGCGGAAATCGACCACCCACGAGTCGGACGGACCGGCGGTGACGGTCTGGCCGCCACGGAAGGTGTTCTCCGGGGCGGGCGTGCCCTGCCAGTAGGCGTAGTCCCAGATGATGCCGACGAGATGGAACGTGGACACGAGGTTCGGGCCGACATTGAGGAAGTTGATGCGGACAAAGTCGCCCGGCCGGACCTTGATGGGGCTCTCGACGTAGCGGAACAGCTTGCCGTTGAACATGACGTAGGCGGCGTGCCCCTCGACCGCGTCCTTGCCGCTGGCATAGAGCTCGTGCTGCACGATGTAGAGCTCGACGTCGGGCCGGTGGCCGATGATCTCCTCCGCCTTGAACTTCACGGTCTTCGGCTTGACCACGAACATGCCATAC
>JALHNN010000595.1 GCA_022843505.1 Sulfuritalea sp. | reverse complement strand
CTCTTCCGATCTGGAACTTGCCGCCCGGCGCGAGCTGCAGACCATCGTGCACGAGTACCGCAAAGCCGGTTGGGACGAAGCCATTGGTTCCTCGGGCACGACCAAGGCGCTGGTCGATCTTCTGGAAATGAACGGGTGGTCGGACCACGGATTGACCCGCGAAGGATTGGAAAAGCTTCGCGCAGCCTTGCTCGATGCCGGCAGCGCCGCCCGGCTCAAGCTCGAGGGCCTGCGCCCGGATCGCGTGCCGGTCTTGCCGGGCGGCCTGGCCATCATGTCGGCGGTATTCAAGGAGTTCGGCCTCGAACGCATGGTGTTTTCCGAGGGGGCGCTGCGCCTCGGAGTGCTTTACGACCTGCTCGGTCGTTATCACCATGACGATCTGCGCGAAGCGACGGTGAGCCGCTTCATGCAGCGCTACGAAGTCGACCGCCGCCAGGCGGCGCGCGTCGCCCATACCGCGCTCGACTTGCTGAAGCAGCTGGTACCCGCAAGCCGCGAGGCCGGGCATGCGGATGCCCAGTTTCTGGTCTGGGCGGCCCGGCTGCACGAGATCGGCATTTCCGTGGCCCATTCGAGTTATCACAAGCACAGCGCCTACATCCTCGCCAACGCCGACATGCCGGGATTTTCGAAGCGCGACCAGGAACGGCTGGCGCGCCTGGTTCTGGCCCATCGCGGCAAGCTGGAACGCGCCCAGCCACTGCGCGGCGAGGCCCCGGAATGGACGCTGATTTTCTGCCTGCGCGTCGCCGTCCTGCTGCATCGTTCGCGCGATGACCGGCCGCCGCCGCCGCGTCAGGCTTCTTTCACGCGCACCGGATTCCAGCTTGCGCTCGGTGCCGAAGGCCTCAACGTCCTGCCGATGACGGCGGCCGCGCTGGACGACGAGGCGCTGCAATGGGCCGGCATAGGGGGCGAACTGCGGGTTCAGCGCAGTGCTTGAGCCGAGGCGAAACGTCCATGGGTTGGTGCAAGACCCGGGCCTGCGCCGGTAGAATCCGTCCAACGCTTGCTCGCCACCCGGAATCCCCCAACGATGTCCGTCGCACGTATCGAGCTGATCGACCAGCAGGGCGCGCGCCTGGTCCGTCTGGCCGGTCGCTGGACCCTGGCGACGACTTCGCTGCGCGCGCCGGAGCTCGCGGCCGAACTCGGGCGCGCCGCCGGCGGCGACAGTACCTGGGATTGCACTGCCCTCGAAGCCATCGACAGCGCAGGCGCCATGCTGCTGTGGCGTGCCTGGGGACGCTGTTTCCCGCAGGTCCTGCTGATCCGCCCGGAGCATCGGCGGGTCTTCGAGCGCATCGATACCGCGGACCACGAACCCCGTCCGGTGACACCCCCGCTGTCGCCGCTGCACGGCGTGATGGCGATCGGTTCCGCCACGATAGGCGTAGGACGGCATCTGCTCGACTTCATCGCCCTGGTCGGGCAGTTCGGCCTCAATCTGGTGCACGTCTTCCGCTTCCCGGCCGACCTGCCGCGACGGGAAATCTCCGCCAATCTGTACAAGAGCGGGGTGCGCGCCATGCCGGTGACCGCCCTGGTCGGCTTCCTCATCGGCGTGGTGCTCTCCTACCTCTCGGCGCTGCAACTCAAGCAGTTCGGCGCCGACATTTTCATCGTCAATATCATCGGGCTGGGCATTGTCCGCGAGCTTGGCCCGGTGCTGGTGGCGATCCTCGTCGCCGGGCGCTCGGGTTCGGCCATGACGGCCCAGCTCGGCGTGATGCGCGTCACCGAAGAGATCGATGCCCTGGCGACCATGGGCGTGCCGCGCGGCCTGAGGCTGATTTTTCCCAAGGTGGTGGCGCTGACCATCGCCATGCCGCTGCTGGTGCTCTGGGCCACCTCGATTGCCCTGGTCGGTGGCATGGTGTCGGCGCAGCTGCAGCTCGATATTTCCTACGGCTTCTTCTTCCAGACCCTGCCTCGCGTGGTGCCGGAGGCCAATCTCTGGATCGGGCTGACGAAGGGCGCGGTGTTCGGCATGTTCGTCGCGCTGGTGGCCTGCCACTTCGGTTTGCGCGTGCGCCCCAACACCGAGAGTCTTTCCTCCAACACCACGGCCTCGGTGGTCTCCGCGATTACCGTGGTCATCATCCTCGACGCCATCTTCGCCATCGCCACGCGCGGCATCGGCCTGCCGGGAAGCTAGAGCCGTGAGCGTACCCGTGATCCGCATCGAGGACCTTTCGAGCCGCTTCGGCGAGGTCTGGATCCACAAAGGCCTGAATCTTGAAGTGGCACGCGGAGAACTTGTATCGCTGGTCGGCGGATCGGGCAGCGGCAAGACCACGCTGCTGCGCCAGGTGATCGGCCTGCTGCTGCCCAACCACGGCCACATCGAGCTCTTCGGCGAGCCGCTGTTCGGCGGTGGCGTGGCGCGCGAGAGGTCCTTGCGCCAGCGCTTCGGCGTCCTGTTCCAGCATGGCGCCCTGTTCTCGGCATTCAACGTCTTCGACAACATCGCCTTCCCCCTGCGAGAACTGAAGCGCTACGACG
>JALHNN010000594.1 GCA_022843505.1 Sulfuritalea sp. | reverse complement strand
AAATCGCAATCAACACGCAGGCCGGCCTCGCGCAGCATTTTTGCGACATTCTCGGCGTAATCGGCCTGACCTTCCGAGATGCTGGTCACCACCGCCTGCACGGGCGCAAGCCACAGCGGGAAGGCGCCGGCATGGTTTTCCACCAGGATGCCGATGAAGCGCTCGAGCGACCCCAGGATCGCGCGATGCAGCATCACCGGCGTGTGGCTGGCGTTGTCCTCGCCGACATACTCCGCGCCCAGGCGCTGGGGCATGGAGAAATCGACCTGGACCGTACCGCACTGCCAGGAGCGCCCGATGGCATCCTTGATGTGGAACTCGATCTTCGGACCGTAGAAGGCGCCCTCGCCCGGGAGTTCCTCCCAGGTCAATCCGCTGGCCGTCAGCGCCGCACGCAAGGCAGCCTCGGCCTTGTCCCAGACCTCGTCGGAGCCGACGCGACTGGCCGGTCGCAAGGCCAGTTTGACCGCCACGTCAGTAAAGCCAAAGTCGGAATACACCTGACGCACCAGCGAATTGAAGGCCGTGACCTCGGGCTGGATCTGGTCGTCGGTACAGAAGATGTGGCCGTCGTCCTGGGTGAAGCCGCGCACGCGCATCACGCCATGCAGCGCCCCCGAGGGTTCGTTGCGGTGGCAGGAGCCGAACTCGCCATAGCGCAGCGGCAGATCGCGGTAGGAACGCACGTCGGTGTTGAACAACTGGATGTGGCCCGGGCAGTTCATCGGCTTGACGCCGTAATCACGGTTTTCCGAGGCCGTGGTGAACATGTTGGCGTGGAAGTGCTCCCAGTGGCCCGACTTCTCCCACAGGGCGCGATCGAGGATCTGCGGGCAGCGCACTTCCTGGTAACCGTTGTCGCGATACACCCGGCGCATGTACTGCTCGATCTCCTGCCACACCGTCCAGCCGTGCGGGTGCCAGAACACCAGGCCCGGCGCCTCTTCCTGCAGGTGGAACAGGTCAAGCTGGCGACCGAGCTTGCGGTGATCGCGCTTCTCCGCCTCCTCGAGCATGTGCCGGTAGGCGTCGAGTTCCTCCTTCTTGGCCCAGGCCGTGCCATAGACCCGCTGCAACTGCTCGTTCTTCGAGTCGCCGCGCCAATAGGCGCCGGCCACCTTCATCAGCTTGAAGTGCTTGAGCTTGCCGGTAGATGGCACGTGCGGGCCGCGGCACAGGTCGATGAAATCGCCCTCCCGATACAGCGAGACATCCTCGCCCTGCGGGATCGCGGCAATCAGTTCGGCCTTGTAGTGTTCGCCAATGGACTTGAAGAAATCGACCGCCTTGTCCCGCGCCCAGACTTCGCGCGTGACGGGATAATCCTTCTTCGACAGTTCGGTCATGCGCTTTTCGATCGCCGCCAGATCTTCCGGCGTGAACGGGCGCTTGTAGGCGAAGTCGTAATAAAACCCGTTCTCCACCACCGGGCCGATCGTCACCTGCGCCTCGGGAAACAGTTCCTTGACCGCATAGGCCATCAGGTGCGAGGTCGAATGGCGGATGATCTCCAGGCCGTCGGCGTCCCTGTCGGTGACGATCGCCAGTTGCGCATCACGCTCGATCAGGAAGGAGGTATCGACCAGCGCGCCATCGACACGACCGGCAAGCGCCGCCTTGGCCAGCCCGGCACCGATCGAGGCGGCAACTTCCGCCACGGTCAGGGCAGCCGCGTACTCGCGTTTCGATCCATCGGGCAGGGTGATCACCGGCATTCTCAAACTCCAGAAAAAGCAACAGGGCGCACACTTCGCGCCGAAATCACGCGCTGCGCCCTGCAATTCAAGGGGGCAAATTTTATCACAGCGCACCAGTGGCTTACGGCATGATTGCGCTCTTTGACAGATCCAGGAAAGGTCGGCAATGGATATCGACGGATTCATGGAAAGCTACAAGCGCGCCTGGGAGACGAGTGATGAAAACCTGCTCGCTTCGCTGTTCGCCTCCGACGGCTGCTATCGCAATACCCCCTTCGCCGTGCAGCAGGGACATGAGGCCATCAAGCAATACTGGCAGCGCACCAAGCTGCAAAGCGACATCCGGCTCAGCTATGAAATCATCGAACGCCACGCCACGGGAGGCATCGCCCACTGGCGCACCCGCTACCAGGTGACCTCGGAAGACATGTTCAAGATCTGGGCGGCCTCGACCGGGACCAACATGCTGGCGCGCAAGGAAGGCGATCCCCTGCCCCGCCTGGTGCTGGATGGCATCGCCGTGGTCGAGTTCGATGCCGCCGGCCTCTGCCGGGACTTCCGCCTTTGGTGGCACAGCAGGATCGACGAATGAGGACACGGGCCATCTGGATACCGTCCGACCCGGTGGGTCAGACACAAAAGCAATAAAGCCACCCAAGGGTGGCTTTATCACGACTTGCCGGGCCAGTTTCACGGGGAAACTGGTAGGCGCGATTGGACTCGAACCAACGACCCCCACCATGTCAAAGGGAGTCGGCCCAAAGCGCCACTTTTAACTAATTGATTTTGCTAGACTTCGACGCTTGCCACTTTTTGAAAC
>JALHNN010000593.1:1055-2521 GCA_022843505.1 Sulfuritalea sp. | reverse complement strand
TGACGCAGGCGTCGAGCGTGTAATGCCCCGAGTTGTGGGGCCGAGGCGCCATTTCATTGACCAGCAGCTGGCCGCGCACGACGAAGAACTCCACCGCCAGGGTGCCGACGTAGCCCATCTTCTGCGCGATGCCCTCGGCAATTTCCTCGGCCTTATTTGGCAACTGAGCGGCCAGGCAACCCGAGGTCCGCGCCGGAACGATGGAGACGTCGAGGATGCCGTGGCGATGGCTGTTCTCCACCGTCGGAAAACATTTCACTTTGCCCGCGGCGTCACGCGCGAGGACCACGGAGACCTCGTAGTCCAGCGGCAGCATCTGCTCCAGCACGCAGGGTTCGCCCTTGAGCTGGCCAAAGGCAATGCGGGCCGCATCGCGGTCGGCGACACGCACCTGGCCCTTGCCGTCGTAGCCGAAGCGGGCGACCTTGAGGATGCCGGGGAACAGGCCGGCATTCGCCGCATCCACGTCGGCCTCGCTGCGAATGTCGGCATACGGCGCATGCGGAAATCCGTGCTGCCGCAAGAAGCCCTTCTCGGCGCTGCGATTCTGGCTGATGCGAACCGCTTCGGCGCCCGGCCGCACCGGCACGAACTTGGAAAGGTAGGCCAGGCTGTCGGCGGGAACATTCTCGAACTCGGTGGTCACCGCCGCGCAGGACTCGGCCATCCGGTTCAGGGCATCTTCATCGTCGTAGGCGGCGACGAGATGCTGGTCGGCGCTGCGCCCCGCCGGACTCTGCGCGTCGGGATCGAGCACCACCACGCGGTAGCCCATCTCGTGAGCGGCGATGACGAAGAAGCGGCCGAGCTGGCCGCCGCCCAGCATGCCCAGCGTGGCGGGTGGCAGGATCACGCCGCTAGCGCTTGATCGCCCGGTAGCCAATGTCGCGCCGACACTGCATGCCGTCGAAACTGATCTGGTCGAGCACTTCATAGGCGCGCTTCTGCGCCGCCTTGACGTTGTCGCCCAGCGCCGTGACACAGAGTACGCGGCCGCCGGCAGTCACCACCGCGCCGCCCTTTTCCGCCGTGCCGGCATGGAAGACGTGGCTGTCCTCCGTGCGCGCCGGAAGGCCATGGATAACGTCGCCCTTGCGCGGCGTGTCGGGATAGTTGGCCGCCGCCATCACCACCCCCAGGGCCACGCGGCGATCCCACTCGGCCTCGACCTCGTTGAGGCGGCCGTCGATCGCGGCATCCACCAGATCCACGAAGTTGCTCTTCAGCCGCATCATGATCGGCTGCGTCTCCGGATCGCCGAAGCGGCAATTGAACTCGAGCACGCGCAGGCTGCCGTCGGGCTTGATCATCAGGCCGGCATAGAGGAAACCGGTATAGACGATGCCGTCCGCCGCCATGCCGTTGATGGTCGGCATGATCACCTCGCGCATGACGCGGGCGTGGATTTCCGGCGTCACCACCGGGGCCGGCGAATACGCGCCCATGCCGCCCGTGTTGGGGCCCTT
>JALHNN010000593.1:0-1045 GCA_022843505.1 Sulfuritalea sp. | reverse complement strand
ACCGTCCTTCAGCCGCTTGTGATCCTGGCTGGTCGCCATCGCCAGGGCATGGCGCCCATCGGCCATGACGATGAAGCTGGCTTCCTCACCGTCGAGAAACTCCTCGATCACCACCCGCGCGCCGGCATCGCCCAGCTTATTGTCGGCCAACATCATGTCAATCGCGGCGTGGGCCTCGGCGAGGTCCATCGCCACTACCACGCCCTTGCCCGCGGCGAGCCCGTCGGCCTTGATCACGATGGGCGCTCCTTCGGCATCGATGTAGGCGTGGGCGGCCTTGATGTCGGCAAAGGTCTGGAACTTGGCGGTCGGAATCTTGTGCCGCGTCATGAAGCGCTTGGCGAAGTCCTTCGAGCTTTCGAGTTGGGCTGCCGCCTTCGTCGGGCCGAAGATGCGCAGGCCGCGGGCGCGGAACACGTCCACGATGCCTGCCGCCAGCGGCGCCTCGGGCCCGACCACGGTGGCATGGACTTTCTCGCGCTCGGCATAGTCAGCGAGCGCCTCGATGTCGGAGAGCGGCAGGTTTTCCAGTTCGTGCTCGCGCGCCGTGCCGGCATTGCCCGGTGCGACGTAGACCTTCTGCAGGCCGGGCGACTGGGCAAGGCGCCAGGCAAGGGCGTGCTCGCGGCCACCGGATCCGACGACTAGGATCTTCATGGCGCCTCCGCCGGGCCGCCCCAAGGAGGCGCAGCCAAACGAATGGGAGCGGAGCGAACCGTGGTCGCCCCCTTTCCCGGAAGGGGGGGTGGGGGGAATGTACTCATGTCAGTGACGGAAGTGGCGGAAGCCGGTGAACACCATGGCCAGATTCTGTTCGTCGGCGGCGGCAATCACCTCCGCGTCGCGCACCGAGCCGCCGGGCTGGATTACCGCCGTGGCGCCGGCCTTGGCCAGCACGTCGAGCCCGTCACGGAAGGGGAAGAAGGCATCGGAAGCGACCACCGAACCAACCACGGTCAGGCCGTTGTTCTCGGCCTTGATCGCGGCGATGCGGGCGGAATCGACGCGGCTCATCTGGCCGGCGCCGACGCCCACCGTCATCGCA
>JALHNN010000592.1 GCA_022843505.1 Sulfuritalea sp. | reverse complement strand
TGTCGGCCGAGATGCGGATGTCCACCCCCGGGTTGCGGCGACGGAAATCTTCCAGGCGTGGAATCAACCAGAAGCTGGCGAAGGCCTGCGTGGTGGCCAGGGTCACGGTCGGCTCGTCGCCACCTCGCAACTCGGCACTCACCGTGCGCAGTTCGGCGAAGGCGGCGGCGACGGCTCGTTGCAGGCGTTCGCCGGCGGCCGTCAGCAGCAGGGCGCGGGTCTTTCGCTCGAACAGCCGTATCCCCAGCGCCGACTCCAGGGCATGCACCTGCTTGCTGACCGCCGACTGCGTAATGTAGAGCTGCTCGGCGGCGCGGGTAAAGCTCAGGTGCTGCGCCGCGGCCTCGAAGGCGCGCAGCGCGTCGAGCGGCGGCAGCTTGTCATTCATTCCATTCACTCATGCATGGCAGGCCGCGAAATCGCTGGTCACGACAGCCATTGCTGCCGATACTGGGGTCGTCGATTTCGCCCAAGGAGCCCAACATCATGTCTGCACAAGCCATAATCACTGCCTCCCTGATCTGCGCCGGCCGCTCGCGGCGCGCCCGCGCCATGCACGAAGGCCAGTCCGCGAGCCGTGCCAGCCATGCTACAGAATTCCAGGAAGGAATGCTTGATCTCGGTCGCCGGCAACTCGTCAAGGGTGAAATGCTGGCGATCCCTGCGATCGACGCCACGCTGGTTTGCCAGGAAGGCGAGCTGTGGCTGACGCGCGACGGCGACCCGGAAGACTACATCCTCGGCGCCGGCAACTGCCTGCACCTGCGCCGCGGGGACCAGGCCATGGTGCAGGCGTTGCGATCCAGCCGCCTGCGCCTGATTGCCGTCTGAGTCGATCTGCGCGCCGGGTATTCCGCAGCGCGGCCGGCCTCAGCGCTTCAAGCGCTCGAGGCAGGCGCGGATGCCGGCGGGCATGGCGGTCGGCCGCTCGCCCTCGCGGGCGACGAAAACATGCACGAAGCTGCCCACCGCGGCGGGCGCCTCCGTGCCCTGCCTGAAAAGGCCTATCTCGTAGCGTACCGAGGACCTCCCCAGATGCGCGACGCGCAGGCCGGCCTCGATCACCTCGGGAAACCCCAGTGGCGCCAGGTAACGGCATTGCGATTCGACGCAGTAGCCGATGGCCTCGCCGGCATGGATGTCCAGTCCGCCTTCGCGGATCAGGTACTCGTTGATGACGGTGTCGAAATAGCTGTAGTAGACGACGTTATTGACGTGGCCATAGACGTCGTTGTCCATCCAGCGCGTGGGAATCGACAGGAAGTGAGGAAAGTCCGCGCGCCCGTGAATGGCGGCGGGTTCAGCGTGTGCGGAAAGTGCGGGCGAGGAAAGGGAACTCATCGTGCGCTTCGGGTTTGGCGAAGCGCGCGATGATAGCAACAAGAATCAGCTGTGGCGGATTCTCACTGCTGGTTGAGGTACATCGCGGCCATGAAGGCATCGGCATCGACATCCTTGGCGGACGGCGCGCGATGCTGGACTTCCTGCAGACCGAGCTGGAGCTCGGGGCTGGACGGCGTCCATTCGGCGTTGAGGACCTCGTCCTCGAACTTGCCGAACTCATCCTCGATGATTTTTCCTGTGCTCATGTCCATCACCATCAACATTTTCGGTCTCCCCTGGCGGAACCGCGTGTTCAGAGCATATAACGGCCCATCGGCGCAAAAGTTGAATGAAGCCTCAAATTTCAAGCATCTGTTGTTTCGCCACCACGCTTTGCACGCCCTTTGCACGCCCTTTGCACGCCGGGCGTGACTTTTGTCACGCCGTGCGAGGGGGATTCCAGGGTGCGACGCGCAAGAGCAGCAGCATGCCGGGTACGGCGAGCGCGGCACAGAGCATGAAGAAGGAGAACCAGCCGAGCTGTTCGATCAGGTAGCCCGTGGTGGCGTTGATGAAGGTACGCGGCACGGCGGCGAGGCTGGTGAACAGGGCGAACTGCGTCGCCGTGTAGAGCGGGTGCGTCGCCCGGGCGATGAAGGCGACAAAGGCCGCCGTGCCCAAGCCGACACCCAGCGCCTCGAAGCCGATCACCAGCGCCAGCTGCGTCAGTTCCAGCGCGCCCACCGTCTCGTGGCGGCCTATCCAGGCGAGCCAGGCGAAGCCGAAGATCGACACCAGCTGCACCACGCCGAACAGCCACAGCGCGCGGTTGATGCCCAGCTTCACCATCCACAGGCCGCCGATCAGGCCGCCGATCACCGCGGGCCACAGCCCGGCGTTCTTGGCGACGATGCCGATCTCGGACTTGGCGAAACCCATGTCCAGGTAGAAGGGGGTGGCCAGCGCGGTGCACATCGAGTCGCCGAGCTTGTAGAGGAAGATGAAGCCGAGGATCATCAGCGCCTCCTTCAACCCGGCGCGGTTGATGAACTCGTGGAAGGGTTCGACCACGGCGTCCTTCAGGGTCTTCGGCGCGTTGCCGGCCAGCGCCGGCTCGCGCGCCACCAGGGCCAGCACCATGCCCGGCAGCATGAACAGCGCGGTGATGACGAAGACCTGCAGCCAGGGCAGGCGGTCGGCCAGG
>JALHNN010000591.1 GCA_022843505.1 Sulfuritalea sp. | reverse complement strand
CATGGGCCTGGCGATCGTCGGCGGTATTGTCTTCGGCCTCCCGCCCGCCCTCGTGGGCCTTGGGTTCTGCCAGTGGGTGAACCGACGCTTTCCTGTTCCGTTGCGCGAGATCCCGGGTGCGTCGCTCGAATCGCTCGCCGCGGTGGCGGCCCGCCGTGACGACCAGCTGCCGGGCTTCACGGCCTCCATCGCGCCCATCGTGCTGCCGATCTGCCTGATCGCCCTGGCCTCAAGCCTGGCGGCCTTCCGGGTGAGCCTGTCGCCGGAACTGACCCAGGCCGTGGCCTTCTTCGGCAACAAGAACATCGCCCTGCTGCTGGGTGCCATCATCGCGCTGGCGGTCTATGTCCGTCAAAAGCAGGTGGGCTGGCGCACCATGGGTTCGGTGATGGGGCCGCCGCTGGAGACGGGCGGCCTCATCATCCTGATCACCGCCGCCGGTGGAGCCTTCGGGGCGATGATCAACAAGTCCGGTCTGGGCGCGGCGATCACCGAACTCGCCGGCGGCAGCACGATCAATTACGTCCTGCTCGCCTGGGTGCTGGCCGCGGTGATCCGCGTCGCGCAGGGCTCGGCGACGGTCGCCATGATCACGGCCTCGACCATCATCCTCTCCATGGCGGGGCCCGCGGGTTTCGGGGTCCATCCGTTCTACATCTTTGCCGCGGTCGGCTACGGCGCCACGGGCTTCTCCTGGATGAACGACAGCGGCTTCTGGATTTTCTGCCGGATGGGCGGCTTCACCGAGGGCGAAACCCTGCGGACCTGGTCACCCCTGCTCACCGTGATCGGCATCACCGGCCTGCTGCAGGCGCTGCTGGCGTCGGCCCTCTGGCCCAACCTCTGGTTCTGAGCCAAGCGGGAGCTCGTGGCGCTCCCGCCATGGCACAAAGCACCAGTTTGACTAGGCTCGGTCGTTCGCTATCGAAAGGCATGCACACCGCGCCGCCTCCGCCCCCCGCCCCTGATGACAGGGCAGAGCACGAGGCGCTGGACCGGGAAGAGATGGAATTAATGCGGTTGCGGGTCATCGCCCCGGCGTGGCTGCGGGAGAACCCGGGCCTGGTCCTGAGCGGGATCTACATGGCCGCCTCCATCATCGGCGTCCTGTATCATTTTCTGCTGTTCAGACGGTTTGGCGTGAACGTCCTGGAATTCTCCGAGGCTTCCGATTTTTTGATGGTCGTGGTGCGCGAGCCGCTGACGGTGGCTCTCGCCCTTCTCGGGATCCCATTCTATGCGGTGTATGGCGAGCTGACGACGCCGCTCAGTCGGTGGAGCCGCCGTCATTTTGCCTCGCTCCGCAGCACGCCGGAGAAGCGGCGGAAGATGCACGAACGCATACGTCCTTGGTGGCCGCTGATGCAGGGGAGCTTCATCTGCATCTACGCGATCCTGTTCGTGATGGTTTATTCCAACTGGCGCGCGAAGCAGATCCGCGCCGGCGACTTCCGGAAGGTGGCGGTCGAGTATAAGACCGATTCGCCGCGGCCCGACGGCTCTTTCCATAGCGAGGGCCTGGGCCTTCTGGGCACTACGTCGCGTTTTGTTTTCCTTTACGACCGGGCCAACCGGCGCACGGAGGTCGTGCCACTGGATGCCATCGCGCGCCTGGTGTGGGACGCCCGCACCCGCCGTGAGCGCGCGGCGGACGCGGTCCCGGCGGCGACTGAACCCCCGGCCTCGTCCCCGGCAAAACCACCGGCGCCGGCCGTGGTGCCGCCCGCGAATCCCCCGGCCAAACCGGGCAATCCCTGATACAGGTTTTGCTGGCTAGCCCGGTGGCCTTGCCCTAATTACCCCTCTGTCATGCGTATCCTCATCACCGGCGGAGCCGGCTTCCTCGGCAGCCATCTTTGCGACAAACTCATTGCGCAGGGGCACGAGCTCATCTGCCTCGACAACCTCTTCACCGGCAGCAAGGCCAACATCGCCCACCTGCTCGGCCATCCGAGCTTCGAGTTCGTCCGCCACGACGTGATCGACCCGTTCAAGTTCGAGGTCGACCAGATCTACAACCTCGCATGCCCGGCGTCGCCGCCGCACTACCAGTTCAACCCCATCAAGACCACCAAGACGTCGGTCATGGGCGCGATCAACTGCCTCGGCCTCGCCAAGCGCGTGAAGGCCCGCGTCTTCCAGGCGAGCACCTCCGAGGTCTACGGCGACCCGTCCGTCCACCCGCAGCCGGAGAGCTACTGGGGCAACGTCAACCCCATCGGCCGCCGTTCGTGCTATGACGAGGGCAAGCGCGTCGCCGAGACGCTGTTCTTCGACTACCATCGCGAGAACAAGGTCGATATCCGCATCGTCCGCATCTTCAACACCTACGGCCCGCGCATGCACCCGAACGACGGCCGCGTCGTCTCGAACTTCATCGTGCAGGCGCTGACGAGCCAGCCGCTCACGATCTACGGGCAGGGCGAGCAGACCCGCTCGTTCACCTACGTGGACGACCTCATCGACGGCATCTGGCGGCTGCTGATGCACGACGACACCGGCCCCTCGAAGGCCGCCGACGCTTCCAGCC
>JALHNN010000590.1 GCA_022843505.1 Sulfuritalea sp. | reverse complement strand
CCGGGCCGGAGGCCTCGATCCTCAAGATCAAGGGCTCCGAAATCCAGCAGATGCTGACCGAGTTGCAGATGCAGGCCCTTGGGCACTATGCCCTGCCCTGGCTGCACGAATCGCTCGATCCCACTTGGTCCGGTGATCCAGCAATGCCTTCCTATGAAGACGATGCCGGACCGCTCTCCGGCCACTACTTCAATGTGCGCAAGACCACGATCTACGGCGGCTCCAACGAAATCCAGAAGAACATCATTTCGCAAATGATCCTTGGACTCTGACACCATGAACTTCGACTACACGGAAGAACAGATCGCCCTGCAGGACACCCTGCGCCGCTTCTACGCCCGCGACTACGGCTTCGAACACCGCCGCGCCATGGCCAGGTCGGCCGACGGCTTCGATCGCGCCGCCTGGGCCACCTTCGCCGAATTCGGCATCCTCGCCCTGCCCTTCCCCGAGGACTTCGGTGGTCTTGATGGAACCGCCGTCGACACCATGCTGGTAATGGAAATGCTCGGTCGCGGCCTCGCCCTTGAGCCCTACCTGCCCAGCGTCGTGCTCTGCGGCGGCCTCATTCGCGATGGCGGCAGCGCCGCGCAGAAGGAAGCCCTGCTGCCCGCCATCGCCGGCGGCGAACTGATGCTGGCCTTTGCCCACTTTGAAGCCGGCGGCCGCTACGCCCTCGACCACGTCGCCACCAAGGCCACGCCGGCGGGTAATGCCTGGAAGCTCGACGGTGCCAAGGCGGTGGTGCTGGCCGCCCCCTCCGCCGGCCAGTTCATCGTCTCGGCGCGCGAAGGCCTCGGCCTCTCGCTGTTCCTGGTCGACGCCAAGGCGCCCGGCCTCAGCCTGCGCAGCTACCCGACCCAGGACGGCGCCCGCGCCGCGGACCTCCGCCTCGACGGCGTGCAGGTCACAGCCGAGGCTCTGATCGGCCCCGTCGGTGGCGCCCTGCCGCTGATCGAGCGCGCTGTCGATTACGCCAACGCTGCGCTCTGCGCCGAAGCCGTCGGCATCATGGCCGCGCTCAACGAAGTCACGCTCGAATACCTCAAGACGCGCAAGCAGTTCGGCACGCCGATCGGCAAGTTCCAGGCTTTGCAGCACCGCATGGCCGACATGGTGATCGCCACCGAGCAGGCCCGTTCCATGGCAACGCTGGCCGCCGTGCGCGCCGACTCGGAGGACGTCGCCAAACGCCGCCGCAGTGTCGCCGCCGCCAAGGCCTACGTGCTGCAGTCGGCACGCCTGGTCGGCCAGCAGGCGGTCCAGCTGCATGGCGGCATGGGCGTCACCGACGAACTCAATGTCGGCCACTACTTCAAGCGCCTGACCATGATCGGCCTGAGCTTCGGTGACGTCGATTACCACCTCGGCCGCTTCAGCGATACGCTGCTGGCCGCCTAGACATGCGGCCATGTTGAAACCTTTTGCCGTAGGAGCGAGCTTGCTCGCGATAAGCCGTTATCGCGAGCAAGCTCGCTCCTACAGGATGCGCCCCTTCTACCAGCCAACAGACGACCGGACATGAGCGGAATCATCAACCGCCGCGACCTCGACTTCCAGCTCTTCGAAGTTCTCGATGCCGAGGCATTGACGCAGCGCCCGCGCTACGCCGAGCACAGCCGCGAGACTTTTGCCGCCGTACTCGACACGGCGGCCGCCATCGCCGAAGAGAAGTTCGCGCCGCACAACCGCAAGGCCGACGAACACGAGCCGACCTTCGACGGACAGCGCGTGAGCATGATTCCGGAAGTCGGCGAGGCGCTGAAGGCCTTCTGCGAGGCCGGCTTCATCGCCGCCGCCCACGATTTCGAGCGCGGCGGCATGCAGCTGCCGGTGCTGCTGACGCAGGCCGCGTTCTCGCTGTTCAAGGGTGCCAACGTCGGCACCGCCGCTTATCCCTTCCTCACCATCGCCAACGCCAACGTGATCCACCGTTTCGGCAGCGAGGAACAGAGGGCGAAATATCTCGGCCCGCTGCTGGCCGGCCGCTTCTTCGGCACCATGGCCTTGACCGAGCCGCAGGCGGGCTCCAGCCTCTCCGACATCACCACCAGCGCGACGCCCAACGCGGATGGCACGTATTCGATAGTCGGCAACAAGATCTTCATTTCCGCCGGCGACCACGAACTGTCGGAAAACATCGTGCACCTGGTGCTGGCCAGGATTCCCGGCGGCCCGCCCGGCGTCAAGGGCATTTCGCTCTTCATCGTGCCCAAGTTCCACGTCCATGCCGACGGCAGCCTGGGCGCCCGCAACGACGTGGCGCTCGCCGGCCTGATCCACAAGATGGGCTACCGCGGCACCACCTCGACCATGTTGAGCTTCGGCGAAAAGGGCGCCTGCATCGGAGAGCTGGTGGGCGAGCCGCACAAAGGCCTCAGCTACATGTTCCACATGATGAACGAGGCGCGCATCGGCGTCGGCTTGGGTGCCGTGATGCTCGGCTATCGCGGCTACCTCGCCTCGCTCGTTTACGCCAAAGAGCGGCCGCAGGGCCGCGCGCCGACCAACAAGAACCCGAACGACCCGCAGCTCA
>JALHNN010000589.1:495-2537 GCA_022843505.1 Sulfuritalea sp. | reverse complement strand
ACCACCCGCGGAGGGGGCGGCCGAACGCTTTTGCGCCAGCAGTTCGGTAAGCCGCTGGCGCTCCTCCGCACTCAGGCCCACCTTGGCTCTATCACTCAAGCGCTTGATTTCCATGGTTATCGCTGCTTGTCGCAGATGGGCGATGGCATCGTTGAAGACCTCTTCGAGGGCAACCGGCTCCACCTCGTCCGACATGCTGGCGACGACCTCGGAAATCAGCGCCTCGTGGGGACTGGCGCGGAAGAACTCGAGCATCAGCCCGAAGCCGCCACCCGGCAATTCGCCGTGGGCGATGGCGTCGGCGATCGCCATCAGGGCCGAAGATTCGATCAATTCCCCGTTGAGCAGTTCCATCGGCAGGCGCGCGGCCCATTCGGGCTTGTGCAGCAGGATTTCCAGCAGTTTGCGCTCGACCGAAGACGGCGCCTGGCGCTGCCGCGCCGCCGGCGGCGCCCACCGTGTCCTCGCCAGGGGCTTCAGCCCGCATTGGGCCTCGACCTCGGCCTGCGAAACCTGGGCGCGGCGCGCGATCTCCTTGGTCACTTGCACGCGCAGAATCGGGGCGGTCATCTTCTGCAACAAGGGCTTGGCCGCATGGACCAGGGCGGCACGGCCTTCCGCGGTGCCCGGATTGGCCTGCCTGACCAACTGGCGCAGGAGGAACTCGCTGAGCCGGGTGGCGTTGCGGGTATGCTCGACGAAAGCCTCGCGGCCGTGCTCGCGGATGAACTCGTCGGGGTCCTGGTTGCCCGGCATCTGCAGTATTTCCACGACCTTGTTGTCGGCCAGATGCGCCAGGCTCACGTCCATCGCCCGCCAGGCCGCACGGTCGCCGGCCTCGTCGCGGTCAAAGCAGAACACCACGCGGTTCGCCAGCTTGAGCAGGCGCTGCACGTTGGCGTCGGTCGCCGCGGTGCCGAGGGTGGCGACGACGTTCTCGACCCCGCTTTGCGCCAGGCCGACGACGTCCATGTAGCCTTCGACGACCAGCACCGTATCCTCTTCCTGGATCGCCTTGCGCGCCTGCGACAAGCCGTACAGTTCGCGCCCCTTCTCGAACAGGGGCGTTTCCGGGGAGTTGAGGTACTTCGGTTCGCCGGCGCCGATGACGCGACCGCCGAAGCCGATGACGTTGCCGCGCTGGTCCAGTATCGGGAACATCACCCGGTCGCGGAAGCGGTCGTAGCGCCTGCCCTGCTCATTGACGATGACCAGGCCGCACTCGACCAGCGCCGCATCGCCGTAGTCGGGAAACACCTGCTCCAGGCCCTGCCAGCCGTCGGGCGCATAGCCGAGGCCGAAGCGCGCGGCGATTTCGCCCGAAAGCCCGCGTGCCTTGAGGTACTCGACGGCCTTGGGCGAGCCCTTCAGCTGTTCACGGTAGAAGCGCGCGGCACGCGCCATGAGTTCGGTGAGCGGCGCCTTCTTCGCCCGCTCGGCACGATTGCGCTCCTCGTGCGGCACCTGCAGGCCGACCGAGGACGCGAGGTCTTCGACCGCCTCGATAAAGCCGATGCCCGCATGCTGCATCAGGAAGCCGATGGCGCTGCCATGGGCGCCACAGCCGAAGCAGTGGTAGAACTGCTTGGACGGACTGACCGTGAAGGACGGCGTCTTCTCGGAGTGGAAGGGGCAGCAGGCGCTGTAGTTGGCCCCGGCCTTGCGCAGCGGGACGTAGCGCTCGACCACATCGACGATGTCGACGCGGGCCAGCAGTTCCTGCACGAAGCTATCCGGGATCACGGCGCGATTATGCGCCGGCCAGCTTCGCCTTCACCAGCCTGGAAACCTCGCCCATGTCGGCGCGGCCGGCGAGCTGGGGTTTGACCAGCGCAATCACCTTGCCCATGTCGGCCGGCCCCTTGGCGCCGGATTCGGCAACGGCGGTCGCGACAATGGCTTCGATTTCGGCGGCGGAGAGGCCCTGCGGCATGTAGCCGGCGAGCACCGCGGCCTCGAACTTCTCGGCATCGGCCAGGTCCTGGCGCTTGGCGGCCTCGTACTGGGAGATCGAATCCTTGCGCTGCTTGAGCATCTTCTCG
>JALHNN010000589.1:0-485 GCA_022843505.1 Sulfuritalea sp. | reverse complement strand
CGCTTTTGCTTGAGCGCCGCACGCAGCAGGCTCAGTGCGTCCTTCTTCGCCTTGTCGCCGGCCTTCATGGCGGCCTTCCAGTCATCGTCGATGCGGGTTTCGAGGCTCATGATTCTTCCTTGGACCGTTGGATGCCGTCCGCGACGGGCGTCGCGGACACAAAACACAAAAACCGCCGGAAGGCGGTTTTCATGGGGGACTGCGATGCGGTTCGCCTGGCGAACCGGCGGAAATCAGTACAGCTTCGGCGGCAGCAGCTGGCTGCGGATGCGCTTGTGATGGCGCTTCACGGCGGCAGCGGCCTTGCGCTTGCGCTCGGTGGTGGGCTTTTCGTAGAACTCGCGGGCGCGCAGTTCGGTGAGCAGGCCAGTCTTTTCGATCGCACGCTTGAAACGGCGGATCGCCACTTCGAAGGGCTCGTTTTCCTTGACACGAATTCCGGGCATTGCCTTGATCCTGAAACGGGGAAAGGCGCGCATTCTATC
>JALHNN010000588.1 GCA_022843505.1 Sulfuritalea sp. | reverse complement strand
GCGATCCGCACGAGGGCGACTATCCGGACCTCAAGGAGCACCTGGAGAAGAACGGCATCCCGACGCTGTTCCTCGAATTCGACATTACCAACCCCATCGGCCCCTTCCGTATCCGCGTCGAAGCCATGCTCGAGACGCTGAGCGAAGAAGAGCTGTTCTGAGAGAAGGGAGAAAAAGATGAGTGCACCTAACAAGTACCCGACCGAGTCCCTCAAGCTGTGGGGCAAGGCCAAGCAGCTGCGCGAGCAGTACTACCAGAACTACGCCCGCGCCAAGGACAACGGCGGCCTGCGCTGGTCCGGCTCCGCCTGGGCGCTGGACGCGGTTCCCGCCGGCCTCGGCGACGACGTCTATTCGCTGACCGGCGAGCCCTACGCCGCCGCCGTCGCCCATGACAAGAAGTTCGCCAAGGAATGCATGGACGCTGCCGAGTCCGTCGGCTTCGCCCGCGACCTGTGCTCCTACATGCGCATCTACTGGGGTGGCATGCACCTCGACAAGTACCTCTACGGCGGCAAGTTCCCCAAGCCCGATTTCATCTTCCAGACCCAGATCTGCTGCTCGCACTCCAAGTGGTACCAGCACGTCGCGCAGCACGAGAAGGTGCCGCAGTTCTACGTCGACGTCGGCGTCGGCCCCTACAAGGACCTCAACAAGGATCGCCTCGACTACGTGACGAACCAGCTGCTCGACGGCATCGAGTTCCTCGAGAAGACCACCGGCCGCAAGTTCGACGACGAGAAGTTCATCAAGGCGGTGAAGAACGAAATGCGTTCCACCAGCCGCTGGGCCGACATCTGCGCCCTGAACAAGGCCAAGCCGGCGCCGCTGGACGAGAAGACCATGTACTCGCTGTATGTGCTGGCGACGCTGTCGAAGTCCTCGCAGTGGTGCGCCGACTTCTACGACGAGCTCTACGAGGAAGTGAAGGACCGCGTCGCGCGCGGCATCGCCGCCGTGCCCAACGAAAAGGCGCGCATGATGTCCGACACCCAGCCGCCCTGGTCCTTCCTCAAGATCTTCCGCTACCTCGAAACCTATGGTGCGGTGTCGATCGGCTCGCTCTACACCTTCGCCCTCGAAGGCATCTGGGAAGACAAGCCGGACGGCAGCTGGGGCGGCCGCAGCCTGCCCTGGGAAAAGGGCATCCCGATGAACACCCGCGAGGAAGTGGCCCGTCTCTACGCCGACTGGAACCTCTCCAAGCCGCAATGGCAGCATTTCTTCGATCCGCGCCTGAAGACCGCGATGATGCTGCGCATCGTCAAGGAATGGCAGGTCGATGGCGTGATGCTGCACCTCAACCGCGGCTGCGAAGGCCTTTCGATGGGCATCATGGAGAACCGTGGCGGCATCGCCAAGGCCGGTGTGCCGATCATGACCTTCGAGGGCAACATGGGTGACGAGCGCGAGTTCGACGAAGTGCGCACCCAGGCCCGCGTCGACGCCTTCATGGAACAGCTCGGCCTGCGTCGCCAGGCTGCCTGACAACAGAACCAACAGGAGGAATCACGAATGATTACCGCTGGAATTGACATGGGCTCGCGCAGCATCAAGGTGGTGCTGGTCGAGGAACTGAAGGTGGACGGTGCGCCGCAGTTGAAGTACGGCGTGAAGAAGACCCACATCATGATGCCGGGCGACCTGGACCAGGACGTGGCGGCCGACAAGGCCTACAACGAAGCCCTGGAGGCCGCCGGCCTCAAGCGCGAGGACGTCAAGGTGGTGTTTGCCACCGGCGCCGGGCGCAAGCAGGTGGCCTTTGCCGCCGAAGGCATCACCGAGATGACGGCCGGTGCCAAGGGCGCGAACTTCATGTACCCGCTGGCGCGCACCGTGGTTGACGTCGGCGCCGAGGAAGGTCGCGGCATGAAGACCGACGCCGAAGGCCGCGCGGTCGACTTTGCCGGCAACGAGAAGTGCGCCACTGGCGCCGGTTCCTTCGCCGAGGCGATGAGCCGCGCGCTGCAGATGACGCTGAAGGAGTTCGGCGAGGCCAGCCTGAAGTCGGACAAGTCGATCCCGATGAATGCGCAATGCACGGTGTTCGCCGAGTCGGAAGTGGTGTCGCTGATCCACTCCTCGACGCCGAAGAACGACATCGCCAAGGCGGTGCTCGACGCCGTGGCCAGTCGCGTCTGCGCCATGGTGCGCCGCGTCGGCATCGAAGGTGAAGTGGTCCTGATCGGCGGCATGGTGCACAACGCCGGTTTCGTCCAGTCGCTGAAGACCGCGATGGGCGTCGATACCGTGTCGCTGCCCGACATGCCCGAGTACATCAGCGCGCTGGGATGCGCCCTGATCGCCGCCGAACGTCAGCACTGATCCAGACCAGGAGAGAGAAAACATGAATGCAGAAGTGAAAGCCGATACGCTCCCCGAGAAGAAGGAATTCTGGCGCTGGCAGGAAAACGTCTGGGTCGACGAGACCAAGGACTGGAAGACCGCCAAGATCATCACCTGCGGCATCGACGTCGGTTCCGTGTCGTCCCAGGCCGTGCTGGTGGTCGATGGCGAACTCTACGGCTACAACAGCATG
>JALHNN010000587.1 GCA_022843505.1 Sulfuritalea sp. | reverse complement strand
GGCGTCGAACGATAAATTGGGAACTATCCGATGTCATATCTCATGCGCTGGCATATCATTTGCTGTGAGGTTACCAACCTGCCATGCACTGGGCCACTCGGTGGGCAGCAAAAGAAAAATGGAGAATTGACTTGACCGCTCAAACCAAAGAAACCGACGCGCGCATCCTGATCGACGATCAGTTGCGCGCGGCCGGCTGGACTCCAGCGGACAAGTCGCATGTGCTGACTGAAGTTCTGGTGACGGGCGGGGTGCTCAACGTAGCCGAACCCAATACTCGGGCCACCGTGCTGACAACCGCCGATGGCGACATGGTGCCTACCGGGCGCGCCGATTATGTTCTGCTCGACCAGCGCGGGCGCCCGCTGGCGATCATCGAAGCCAAGCGGCAGGCCATTCATCCTTATGTCGCCAAGCAACAAGCCTTGCCTTACGCCAAGCAGATCGGCGCCCCATTCATCTTCCTGACCAATGGTGAGTTGATCTACTTCTGGGACTACCAGAACGACGATGCCCGCATCGTCAACTCATTTTTCTCCCGGCGCGATCTTGAGCGGCTGGTGCATATGCGCGCGGAGCGCAAGCCGCTGGCAACGGTTGAGATCCCCGAGACTTACCTTCGCCAAGGCGAGACGCGCCTGCTGCGCCCTTACCAGAAGGAAGCCATGCAGGCGCTCGACCGCACGGTCGAACTGGGCAAGCGGCGCTTTCTTATCGAATTACCGACGGGCTGCGGCAAGACCGACCTGATCGTTCTTTATATCAAGCGCCTGATCCAGGCCGGGCACGCGGAGCGCATGCTGTTTCTGGTTGACCGGGATCAACTGGCCAAACAGGCCATCGAAGCGATTCAGGATCTGTTGCCCGGCTATTCCAGCTACTGGCTCAAGCCTGGGATGGTCCGGCAGGAAAAGCAAATTACCGTTTGCCTGCTGCAAACCATGATCGGCCGCTACCCCGAATTCACCAGTGGTTATTTCGATGTCGTCGTGATGGATGAATGCCATCGATCGATCTACGGCACCTGGCAAACGGCGCTTTCCTATTTCGATGCGCTGCACATTGGTCTCACCGCTACGCCGGCGATCTACATCGAGCGCAATACCTTCCAGTTCTATCACTGCAAGGACGATAGCCCCGACTACTCCTATCCCATTCAGGAAGCATTCAGGGAAGGGCACTTGGTTCCCTACAAATTCGCCACCGGCATTACCAACCTAATTGCCGAAGGCGCCAGCGTCGATGACGAGCACTACGATCCTGCCGAATTCGAACGTAAGTGGACCAATGAGGCCAGTAACCGTCTGATGATGGAGGAGTTCGACCGTCTGGCCTGGGACACATTCAAGGACCTGGCTCCCGGCCAAAAGACCGGCCCCGGCAAGGCCGTGGTGTTCGCCATTACCAAGCATCACGCCGCACGTCTCGCCCACGCGCTGAATGATCTGCACCCCGAGCACAAAGGGCGCTACGCCGAAGTTATTACTTCCGACGTGGCTGACGCCGACGACCTCATCCGCCGCTTCAAGCAGGAAAGCCTTCCCCAAGTTGCGGTCAGCGTCGGCATGCTCGATACCGGTTTCGACTGTCGCGAAGTTCTGCACCTTGTGATGTGCCGCCGCGTGCGCAGCCCGATCCTGTATCAGCAGATGCGCGGCCGTGGCACTCGCACCGCGCCGCATATCGACAAGCGAAAATTCGTCATCTACGATTTTTTCCGCAACCACGAGTATTTCAACGACTCGGATGCCGACGTTTTCTCCGGCAGTGGTGGCGGCGGCTACGCGACCAAACCCAAGCAGGCCGGCGGCAAGACCGCGCGCGAGCTCATCGAGCTCGGGCTTGAAGATGAATGGCTGGATGCCGTTCATTACATCGAGGTGGGGCCGGATGGCGAGCGTGTTGACAAGCGCGACTACGTGACGGATTGGGAGCAGACTGTTCGCCAGGAGGCCGAAGCCGACCCGATTATCGCCAAGGTGAAATCCGGCGAACCGCTGACCGAGCAGGAGGAAACCATCCTCGCCCAGCGGCTTAACCAGCCGCAACGTTACTTCAACGAAGACAACTTGCGCCGGGCCTACCGCAATCCCGGTGGCAATCTCGTCGACTTCATCCGCGCCGCGCTGGGCATGCTCAAGATCAAGAGCCGCGAGGAAAAGGTGGACGAAAACTTCCGCGCCTGGCTGGTCGCCAAGAACCTGACACCGGAACAGGCGCAATACCTCGCGCTGCTCAAGAATCGTGGCCTCGTCAAGGGCAAGGTCTCGCTCGACGATCTCTTTGCGCCGCCCCTGTCGATACTGAACGCTGCCGGCGTCGGCATCGAGCTTTTTGGCGAACAGGGCCTGAAAGCCATGATGGATGAAATCAACCAGTCCGTACTGGTTGCCTGAACGAATAGGACAACACCTTGAACCAGCAACTGCGCCGCAAGCTCGACCACATCACCGACATCCTCTGGGCCGGCGGCGTGACCAATCCGGTTACGTACATCGAGCAAATTTCCTACCTCATCTTCCTCAAGCTGCTGGACGAAG
>JALHNN010000586.1 GCA_022843505.1 Sulfuritalea sp. | reverse complement strand
AGGCCGTGGCCGCGCTCGATGATCCCGCCTGGACCGGCGTGGCGCTCGGTGACTATGTGCAACGGCGGGGCTATGGCGCCGATTTCCTCGAGCTCTACCTCGTGCCCATGAGCTCGGCGGTCTGGTCCACGCCGCCCGACAAGATGCTGGCGTTCCCCGCCACCACGCTGCTGCGTTTCTTCCACAACCATGGTTTTCTCGGCCTCAACACCCAGCACCAGTGGTGGACGGTCGACGGCGGCGCGCAGGCCTACGTCAAGCGCCTGTCGGCGCCCTGGCGCGACCGCATCCGGCATCACGCCAAGGTCGTGCGCGTGCGCCGCGAAGGCGGCGGCGTCACCCTCACCACGCACAACGGCGCGATGGAGCGCTTCGACCGTGTCATTCTCGCCTGCCATGCCGACCAGTCCTTGCAGCTGCTCGCGGACCCGACGCCCGACGAAACCCGCCTGCTGGGCGAGTTCCACTACCAGCCGAACACCGCCACGCTGCACACGGATTCCTCCGTCATGCCCCGCACCAAGCTCGCTTGGTCCGCGTGGAATTATTCCCTCGCCCGCGACCCGGCGGGCCGCTTTGCGCCCGCCACGCATTATTGGATGAACCGCCTGCAGGGCGTTTCCGACCGGGAGAATTACTTCGTTTCGATCAACGGGGCCGAGCGCATCAATCCCGCCAAGGTGCTCAAGACCATCGCCTACGACCACCCGCTCTTCAGCCTCGGCGCCGTCCGGGCCCAGGCCGGGATCCCCGCGCTCAACGCCGCCGCGGCCGGTCGCACCGAAACATATTACGCCGGGGCCTGGACGCGCTACGGCTTTCACGAGGACGGCTTCCTCTCCGCCGTGAACCTCGGCCGGCTCCTGCTGGGGCGCGATCCTTGGGTAGGGTAACACCCTCCTGTCTGGGCCGGCCGGAGTATGGTAAAACAAAGCTGCATCCCCGCTGCCGCTTGGGCCGTAACTCTTTACCGTGAACTCCTGCCTCTATGAATGCAATGTGATGCACCACCGGTTCTCGCCCCAGGCGCACCGGTTCCTGTATCGCATCTTCATGTTCGCCCTCGACTTGGACGAACTTGAGGCCCTGCACCGCCGGTTGCGTTTTTTTTCCCTGAACGGCCGCAATGCTTACTCTTTCCGCGAAGGCGACTACCTGCCGACCCACGAACCGCTCCACAACCCGTCTTCCGACCCAATCGAAAATCGAGAATCAAAAATCAAAAATCTCAAAGCCCGCGTCCTCGCCTATCTCGCCGGTCGCGGCATCACCCTCGACGGCGGCCGCGTGATGCTCGTCACCCTGCCGCGGGTCCTCGGCTACCTGTTTAACCCGGTCTCGTTCTATTTTTGCTACGACCGCGCCGGCCAGCCTGTCGCCGCGCTTGCCGAGGTCACCAACACCTTCAAGGAGATGAAACCCTTCGTGCTCGGCCCGGAGACGCGGCACGGCGCCGCCTTCGCCTTGCGCACCCCAAAATATTTCTATGTGTCGCCGTTCACCGACATGGACGTGGCCTTCGATTTCACCCTGCGCGTCCCGGCGGAAAAACTCTCGGTGCAAATCGACGACTACGACGCCGGCCAGCGCACGCTGACGAGCTCGCTCACCGGCAGCCGCCGGCCGCTGACCGACGCGGCGCTCGCCTGGTTCACCCTCAAGTATCCCTTCATCACCCTGAAGGTCATCACCCTGATCCACTGGAACGCCCTCCGCCTTTATCTGAAAAGGGTGCCATGGTTCGCCAAGGCCGCCCGGCCCGAGGCGCAGCGCGACCTCTATCGCCCGCACGGCAGCCTTGCGCCCGCGGTCCAAACTCTTCCAAAAAAATGAGCAACGATCTTGCCACCACCGCCTCGACGGCCACCCCGAACGGCGCCCCGGCTGCGTCCTTCTTCCAAGGCGCGGTGCTCAACGCGTTCGCCGCCATGAAACTCGGCCGGCTGCGCCTTGAGCTGCCTGACGGCACCGTGCGCGAGTTCGGCGAACCCAACGTTGCTGCGACCGCCGTGGCCCCCGGCGTGAGCAACACGGCGTTCATCCGCGTGCGCCGGCCGGCCTTCTTCACGAAGAGCGCGCTCTACGGCGACATCGGCTTCGCCGAGTCCTACCTCGACGGCGACTGGGAGTCGCCCGACCTCACGTCGCTGGTCGGCTGGTTCATCCTCAACCTCGAGCACGCACCCACCCTGACCGGCTCGCAGCAGGCAAAAACCCTCGCCCTCAACCTGCTCCGGTGGGCCAACCGCGCCGGTCACCTGCTCCGCCCCAACACCCGCGCCACGGCCCGTCGCAACATCAGCGATCATTACGACCTGTCCAACGACTTCTTCGCCCTCTGGCTCGACCCGTCGATGATGTATTCCAGCGCCCGCTGGGCCGGCGTCACCACGCTTGAGGAGGCGCAGGGCGCCAAGAACGACGCCCTTTGCCGCAAGCTCCACCTGCAGCCCGGCGACCACGTCCTTGAGATCGGCACCGGCTGGGGCGGGTGGAGCATCCACGCCGCGAAAAACTACGGCTGCCGCGTCACCTCGCTC
>JALHNN010000585.1 GCA_022843505.1 Sulfuritalea sp. | reverse complement strand
CGACGCGCAGAAATGGGGCCTGGCCGTCGATGCGCACGTCGAAGCGTCCCCACTGCGCGCCGCCTTCGATCGCGGCGATGACTGCCGCCACCCCCCCGGACGGCAACAGGGTATCGGCGTGAAGGAAGAGCAGAATGTCGCCGCGGCTGGCGGCGGCGCCGGCGTTCATCTGTCGCGCCCGGCCGCGCGGCGCGTCGATCACGCGGTCGGCAAGGGGGGCCGCGATCCGGTCCGTGCCGTCGCTGCTGCCGCCATCGGCCACCACCAGTTCCACGCCTGCCCGGCGCAGGGGCTGCATTTCCCGCAACAGGTCGCCGATGCGCGGCGCTTCGTCGAGCACCGGGATGACGATGGACAGCGAACTCACTTGCCCGACCAGATCAGTTCCACGCGCGCATCGCGGCCGCAGGCAAAGCGGTAGAAACTGTAGCGTACCGGGTTCTTCTTGTAGTAGTCCTGATGGTAGCTTTCCGCCGGCCAGAACTTCCATGCCGGCGCGAGCTCGGTTTCCACCCTGGCAAAGCGCCCGCTCCTGATGAGTTCGTCGCGGCTGGCTTCGGCGGCCTTGCGTTCCTCGTCGTTCTGGTAATAGATGCCGCTGCGGTACTGGTCGCCCTTGTCGCAAAACTGGCGGTCCTTGGTCGTCGGGTCGATGTGACGCCAGAAATGGTTGAGCAACTGTGTATAGCTGACCTTCCGCGGGTCGTAGATCACGCGCACGGCTTCGGTGTGGCCCGTGCCGCCGCGGGCCACCTGCTCGTAGGTCGGGTAGGGCGTGCTACCGCCGATATAGCCCGACTCGGCCTCGATGACGCCGGGCAGTTTTTCGAAGTCCTGCTCGACGCACCAGAAGCAGCCGCCGGCAAAGATCGCGCTGGCCATCCCGGGCGGCACGGGAGTCGGCTGGGCGCTCGCGGCGCAGCCGAAAACCAGGCTGGCGGCGAGGATCGCCGCGGGAAGGGTGGGCCTCACGTGCGCAGCGCCGGCAGCGCTTCGCCGCGGGCGATGAAACGCAAGGCCACGCCGTTGTTGCAGTAGCGCTTGCCGGTCGGTGGCGGGCCGTCGTTGAAAACATGGCCCTGGTGGCCGCCGCAGCGCGAGCAGTGGTACTCGGTGCGCGGGTAGATCAGCTTGAAGTCGGTCGCCGTGCCCAGCGCGCCCGGCAGCCCCTGCCAGAAGCTGGGCCAGCCGGTGCCGCTTTCGTACTTGTGGGCGGCGTCGAACAGCGGCAGGTTGCAGGCGGCGCAGACATAGGTGCCGGGGCGCTTCTCGTTGTTCAGCGGGCTGCTGCCGGCCCGTTCGGTGCCATCCTCGAACAGCACCTGGTAGGCATCGGCGGCCAGCAGTTTCTTCCATTCCTGCTTGGACTTGGCGAGGGGGAAGGTCGCGGCGGCACCGGCCTGGCGCTGGGCCAGCAGGGGCGCGGCGAAGAGGCCGGTGATTGCATACATCCAGTTGCGACGGTTCATGGTTTTCTCCTGTCATGGCGCGGATCAGGCAACCGACCCGGTTTCGATCGCTCCGCCTGGTGGTCCTGTCGGCGAAGGGAGGGCTATCCTTACAGGCATGCGGGTTCAATTGCCCATCTTAGTCATCTTGGGCGAAAATGCGTTCCCTTACCGTTCCCCGCCGCTTCGATGAACACGGATCGCCACGCCGAACTGAATGCACTGCGGCCCGACCTGCTGCGCTTCGCGCGCCTGCAACTGCGTGACGCGGGCGCCGCCGAGGATGCGGTGCAGGAGACCCTGCTGGCGGCCCTGGCGGGCAGCCAGAGCTTCGCCAACCGTTCCTCCTACAAGACCTGGCTGGTTTCCATCCTGCGCAACAAGATCATCGACATCATCCGCAGCCAGTCGCGCGAGGTTTCCGCCAGTTCGCTGGCGAGCGACGAGGAGGGCGACAAGGCGCTGGCCGAAACCCTTTTCGAGCCCGACGGGCACTGGCGGCAGCAAGCCCGGCCCGGCCGCTGGGCCGACCCGGAAGCCTCATTCGAGCAACAGCAGTTCTGGCGCGTGTTCGAGGCCTGCCTCGATCATCTGCCGGCAAAAACGGCGCGCGTGTTCATGATGCGCGAAATCCTCGGTCTCGAGACCGCCGAAATCTGTAAGGAAACCGGCATCAGCACGTCCAACTGCTGGGTGGTGCTGCATCGCGCGCGACTTTCGCTGCGCACCTGCCTGGAAACTTCCTGGTTCGCCGGCGCCCCCGCCTGAGGAAACGGAATATGCTCAGCTGCAAGCAAGCCACCGCACTGATGTCCCAGGAGCAGGACCGCCCCCTGGGCCTGATGGAACGCATCAGCCTGCGCCTGCATGTGCTGATCTGCAATGCCTGCAACAATTACCGCCGCCAGATGGGCATCCTGCGCGAGGCCTGCCGCCGCTTCGGCAGCGGCGGCACCCCGTGACCGGCAAGGGTGCCGGGTCCGCCACCAACAGCGCTTGCCCGCGCTGTGGTTCGACGTTTCGTTGCGGCATGGTCGGTGGCGACGGTGAATGCTGGTGCGCGACCCTGCCAGCCGTGAATCCGCTGCCCGTG
>JALHNN010000584.1 GCA_022843505.1 Sulfuritalea sp. | reverse complement strand
CGGCTGCGCAGCCAATGCCAGACCACGAACACCACGCTCATGCCGAAGCCGATTTCGTCGGTCAGCGGAATCGCCGCCACCAGCATGAAGGCCGCGGCGGCGGCAAAGATGCGCTCGAACATCTTGAGCGGGCCGAACAGGAAGCCGATCGCGGCGGCGCCCCACAAGCCGATCGACACCACCGCCTTGAACACGATGTAGGCCACGGCGGCCAGCGTGTAGTCGCCCTGCAGCATCAGCGCCGGGGTGTACACCGCCATGTAGGGAATCACGAAACCGGCGATGGCGATCTGTACCGCCTTGATGCCGATCTTCATCGCCGATTCCTTGGCGATGGAACTGGCGGCGAAGGCGGCCAGGGCGACGGGCGGCGTCAGGTCGGCCATGATGCCGAAATAGAAGACGAACATGTGGCTGACGATCAGCGGCACGCCGAGCTTCAACAGCGCCGGCGCGGCGATGGAACTGGTGATGATGTAGTTGGGGATGGTCGGGATGCCCATGCCGAGCACCAGGCAGACCAGCATCGTCAAGACCAGCGACAGGAACAGGCTCTTCTCGCCGACACTGAGGATGTAGCCGGCAAACGACGACGCGGCACCGGTCAGCGTCAGCACGCCGATGATGACGCCGACGATGGCGCAGGCCACACCTACCGGCAGCGACTGGCGCGCGCCGTCGACCAAGCTCATGCGCAGCAGGTGGAGGGTCTTCCTGCCGCCCTTGAGGGCGAAGGTCTGCGCCACCAGGGCGGCGATCAATGCCAGCAGCGGGTAGATGCCCCAGGTTTCCATGTTCTTGACGAAGACCGCGGCGGTGAGGCCGAGCGCAATCCAGAACACGTAGCGGAAGGCCGTGCTCGAAACACGCGCCGCAATGGCGGCACCGAGGATCAGCACGGCGGTCAGCACCAGGCCGACCATGCCGGCGAACATCGGCGTGAAGCCGTTGAACAGCGTGATCACCAGCACCACCAGCGGCAGCAGCAGATACCAGTTGTCGCGCATCGCGTGCCAGGGGTTGGGACACTCGGACTTGGGCAGGCCGGTCAGGTTCTTGCGCCCGGCTTCGAGATGCACCATCCAGAAGGCCGTCAGGTAATAGAGGATGGCCGGGATCGCCGCCGCCTTGACGATGTCGGCATAGGGCACGTTGAGGTTCTCGGCCATGATGAAGGCCACCGCGCCCATCACCGGCGGCATGATCTGGCCGCCCATCGAGGAGGTGGCTTCCACCGCGCCGGCGAACTTGCTCGAGTAGCCGAACTTCTTCATCAGCGGAATCGTGAATTGGCCGGTGGTCAGCACGTTGGCCACGCCCGAGCCGGAGATGGTGCCCATCAGCGCCGAGGAGATCACCGACACCTTGGCCGCGCCGCCCTTGGTATGGCCGACGAAGCCCAGCGCCAGCGAGTTGAACAGGTTGATCATGCCGGCGTGTTCGAGAAAGGAGCCGAACAGGATGAAGAGGAAGATGTAGGTCGCCGAGACCAGGGTGGGGATGCCGAAGATGCCCTCGGTGCCGAGCGCCAATTGATTCACGATCTGGTCGAAGCCGTAGCCGCGATGGGCGAGTTCGCCCGGCAGGTACTGGCCGAACATGCCATAGAGCAAAAACGTGCCGCAGACGATGGGCAGGGCCAGCCCGAGGATGCGCCGCGCGGCTTCGAAGCAGAGGATCACCAGGGCGGTGCCGACGAACAAGTCGACCGTGCTCGGGTCGCCCGAACGCTGGATCAGTTCCGCTTCGAACACCCAGTGGTAGGTCGACAGCGCCAGGGCGCCGAAGGCCAGCGCCGTATCGCCAGCGCCGACTTTTGAAAGCCTGCCGCCGCTCTTGAAGGCCGGATAGAGGATGAAGGTGATGCAGAGCAGGAAGCCGACGTGCAGGCTGCGGATCACCAGGCTGGACAGCGGATGGAAGGCCGCGACCACCAGCTGGTAGGTGGAGAAGGCCAGCGCGATGGCGTTGAGCGCGGTCAGCCAGCCGCCACCGAGCCGGCGTTGCACGCCGTGCTCGGAGAACTCCTCCTGGCCGTGGTCGGGCGCGGCGGCGCGGACCTCCATCGCGCCGGGCTTACTTCAGCAGACCTGCTTCCTTGTAGTACTTCTCCGCACCCGGATGCAGCGGCGCCGGCGGCGCCTTGGCGGCGTTCTCCTTGGTGATGGCCTTGGCCGCGGCATGCGCGGCATGCAGCTCGGGCAGGTTGTCGAAGATGGCCTTGGTCATCTTGTAGGCCGCATCGGCCGACACGCCCTCGTGGCTGACGAGGAAGTTCTGGATCGCCACCGTGGCCACGGCATCGGTCTGGCCGTTGTAGGTGTTGGCCGGCACGGTGCCCGGCTGGTAGGCGGCCTCGCCGATCTTGGCCACGACGTCGGCGGGGATCGACACCACGACGATCTTGACCGCCGTCGCCAGGTCGCGGATCGCAGCGACTCCGAGGCCGGCGGAGATCAGCGTGGCGTCGAGCTGGCGGTTCTTCATCAGTTCCACCGACTCGCCGAAGGGCAGGTACTCGACCTTGGCGAAATCCTTGTAG
>JALHNN010000583.1 GCA_022843505.1 Sulfuritalea sp. | reverse complement strand
AGGGCGCGCCGGGGACGACGGGTACCCGATTCCCTCCGTGTCCCCCGGGCCGAAACAGCACCGGCCCTCCTCCTTTACCTGCGGGAATCGGGTACCCGCCATCCCCGGCTGGATACGCCTGTGCCTTGCCGCGGAAAAACCGAGAGGACGCCACCTGATCGGGAGGGTGGGGCGTTCCCCACAGCGAAGTAAAGAAGGGCGTAGGCAGGGTTTCGCGGAGCACTGCTCCGCGCTGCCGAAGCCGGCTTGCCATGCAGGGCAAGCCGTGGGCAGAGGTGCCCGCAGGGCACCGACGGATGACATGAGCGGAGGGGAATGCCCCGCCCTCCCGATCCCACGCCCACCGAAACACATCAAGAGGTTTCATTTCAACGCCCCCTGCACCTTGCCCTGAAATCCATACACCTTGAGTTCACCCGCATAGTCGACCAACTCCACCGTCCGCGTTTGCCCCGGCTCGAAGCGCACTGCCGTGCCGGCTGCGATGTTCAAACGCATGCCGCGCGCTGCCGCGCGATCGAAGGACAATGCCTCGTTGGTTTCGAAGAAGTGGTAATGCGAGCCGACCTGGATCGGGCGGTCGCCGGTGTTGGCAACTTCGACGGTCAATGTCCGGCGGCCGACGTTCAACTCGATCTCGCCGGCCTCGATTTTCATTTCGCCTGGAATCATTTCGGTCACCTCACACAATCGGGTTGTGCACGGTCACGAGCTTGGTGCCGTCGGGGAAGGTGGCCTCGACCTGGATGTCGGGGATCATCTCCGGCACGCCTTCCATCACCTCGTCGCGCTTCAGCATCGTCGTGCCGTGGCTCATCAGCTCGGCGACCGACTTGCCGTCGCGCGCCCCTTCGAGGATGCCGGCCGTGATGAAGGCCACGGCCTCCGGGTAGTTGAGCTTGAGGCCGCGGTCCTTGCGGCGTTCGGCAAGCAGGGCCGCGGTGAAGATCAGCAGCTTGTCCTTCTCGCGTGGCGTGAGTTCCATGGAGTCTCCTTCGTTCTTCTCAGGTGTTCCAGATGCGCGGCAACACCGCCTCGCGCCCGACGATGATCGGGCGCAAGTGTTGCCAGAGCGTGACGAACCAGTCGCGCGCGGCTTCCGCCGAATGCCCGAGGTAGCGACCGACGAACAGCCCGGGCATGGCCGATACGCCAAATTGCGCGCCGGCCTCCCTGCTTGACGCATTGCGGCAGGCCGCCAGGGTCTCGACATCGATGTCGACGCCGGCCGCCAGTACGGTGCTGCACAGGCTGTATCCGGCAAGGCCGATCGGCGATTCGAGCAAGGCCGAGCCGCCGCCGATGCGGCCGCGCTCCTGCCACAGCAGGCGGCCGTCGAGGCGGATGTCGCTGGCGAGTTGCAGGCTGCCGCGCGCGAAGCGTTCGCCGCTGGCGCGACGGCCGAAGCACAGCGTCTCGAGGCCGAGGAAACGCGCGCCGGCAGCCAGGTCAATGGTGGTGTGCATGCGCGCCTCGGCGCCGGAAAAGACGATGCTCTCCTGCGGCAGCCATTCCGCCGTGGCGCCAGCGCCGACTTTCAGGCTCACCAGCTGCTCCGCCAGGGGTCCGGCCGAGCGATACCACTTGCCGGCGCCGGGCGTGGTGAGCAGGACCTGCGCGTCGGCGCCAAGTTCGATGTCGATCTGCAGTCGGTCGCCGCCGGCGATGCCGGCCGGCGGGTGCAGCACGATGGCATGGCAGGGATCGGGGCCTTCGGGGTAGAGCGCCTTCTGCACGCGCAACGGGCCGTGGTGCGCGCAACGGACCAGCCGCGTGGACTCGCCGCGCCGCTCGAAACCGAGGTCGAGCGTGGCCTGCCATGACGAAATGATCGGATCGCTGGGATGCATCGGCGAATCATAGCGCCAGGCCGGGGGACTCAGACGGCAAGCAACTCGCGCACGCCGTCCGCGGCCATGTTGCTGCCTTCGCCGCGCTTGATGATTTCGCCGCGTTCCATGACCAGGTACTGATCGGCCAGGCTCTCGGCGAAGTCGTAATACTGCTCGACCAGCAGGATGGCCATGTTGCCCTCCTCGGCGAGGGTACGGATGGCGCGCTCGATGTCCTTGATGATCGAGGGCTGGATGCCCTCGGTCGGCTCGTCGAGGATCAGCAGGCGCGGGCCAAAGGCCAGCGCGCGACCGATGGCAAGCTGCTGTTGCTGGCCGCCGGAGAGGTCGCCGCCGCGACGCTTGAGCATCTGCTTCAACACCGGGAACATCTCGAAGATGCGCTCCGGGATCGGCGTGCCGCCGGGCCGCGTAGCCAGCCCCATCTGCAGGTTTTCCAGCACCGTGAGGCGCGGAAAGATCTCGCGGCCCTGCGGTACGTAGCCGATGCCAGCCTTCACGCGTTCGTGCGACGGGGCGCGGGTCAGGTCCTTGCCATCGAAGGACACGCTGCCGGTCTTCGCCGGCACCAGGCCCGTCAGCACCTTGAGCAGCGTGGTCTTGCCGACGCCGTTGCGGCCGAGCACGGTCGTCACCTTGCCGATCGGCGCCTCGAAGGAGACATCGCGCAGGATGTGGCTGCCGCTGTAGTACT
>JALHNN010000582.1 GCA_022843505.1 Sulfuritalea sp. | reverse complement strand
CGATGTTCAAGCTGGCCGAGGGCCCCAGTCGTTCCACCCTGCCGGCACCGGTGCTGCGCGATGCGACGCCGCGCCAGTTGCCGCCGGCCAGCGCCAATGCGCGTCCGGCAACCCGCCCCACCGTCGGTCGCAAGATCCCCCCGCTCCATCTCGCCGATGCCAACGAGCAGTGGGAAGAGTTCTGATCGTCCATCCATGAAAGTCGGCGCCCGCAACACGGCGCCCGCACCACACAGCAGCAAAGGAGCTGAGTCATGCGCACCAATTTGCCAGTCACCAACAACGAGGTGCATCTCACGGATGCAACCCTGATCGTCTCCAAGACTGACCTCAAGGGGCGCATCACCTACGTCAATAAGGATTTCCTCGAGATCAGCGGATACTCGGAGGCAGAACTGATCGGCGAACCCCATAACCTCGTGCGTCACCCCGACATGCCGGTGGAAGCCTTCCAAGACCTGTGGGATACGCTCAAGGCAGGCCGCCCATGGACGGGCTACGTCAAGAACCGCTGCAAGAACGGGGACTACTACTGGGTGCTGGCGAACGCGGCGCCGATCGTCGAGAACGGCCAGGCCACCGGCTACATCTCTGTGCGCCGCAAGGCTGCCAGGGAAGCAATTGAAGCCCACGAGGCCGCCTATCGAATGTTCCGCGAAAAGCGTCAGGGCAGGCTCGTCGTTCGCTTTGGCAAGGCGGTGAAGCCTGGCGGCATCCGGATTCAAGACTGGAGCATTGGCACGCGGCTTTGGGCCGGCATGCTGCTGACCATGTCAGCGGGCGGCGTCGCCCTAGCCAGCGCTTTGCTGGGATTGCCCCTGATGACATGGCTCGCCGCCATTACGGCGCTTGCGCTCGCGTCATTCACGGTCGTCAGTATCGAGCGCGCCATTCGCCACCCGATCGCCCAGATCACCGACACGTTTTCCAACATCGTCCGCGGCAACTATTCCAACGTGATCGACATTTCACGCAACGACGAAATCGGCAAGGCGATGCAGGGCTTGCAAGTTCTCCAGACGCGCATGGGGTTTGAGGTCGCCGAAACCAAACGCCAGGCCGACGAAACCCTGAGAGTAAAAATCGCGCTGGACAATGTCAGCACCCCGGTTCGCATCGCCAATCCGGATGGCCGTGTAATTTACGCCAACAGGAAGCTTCTGGAGACCCTGCGGCGCATCGAACCGCAACTCAAGGCCCAGAACGCCAATTTCAGCGTCGATGGCTTCGTCGGCAGCAGCATCGGAACGCTTTACGCAGACCCTGACGCGGCGTTGAAGCGCCTGGCAGCGCTTGAGACGACCATGCAAACCGAAATGGATATCGGTGGGCGCACCTATCGCGTCATCACCAACCCGGTATTTACTGCAAAAAATGAACGCTTGGGCTCGGTTGGAGAGTGGCTCGATCGCACCGATGAAATTGCCATCGAGCGCGAAATCTCCGCGATCGTTGACGGCGCCAGCCACGGCAAACTCGATTGCCGTATCGCGCTTTCGGGAAAGAGTGGATTTTTTGCTACGCTCTCCGAAAGCATCAACGGGATGCTGGAAGCGACCGAAAAGTCGCTGCAATCCACGTCTGAAATTCTTTCGCGGGTAGCTCAGGGCGATCTGACGCAAACCATGGGGGGCGACTTCTCGGGCATCTTCGGCCGGTTGAAGGACGACACCAACACGACCATCGAGCGCCTGCGCGAAGTGGTCGGCCGCATCAAGGAGGCCACCGAGGCCATCAGCATCGCCTCGCAGGAAATCGCCGCTGGCAATGCCGACCTCTCGTCGCGTACCGAAGAGCAGGCCTCCAGCCTGGAGGAAACCTCCTCGGCCATGGAAGAACTCAACGCCACGGTGCGCCAGAACGCCGAGAACGCCCGCCAGGCCAACGAACTGGCCAAGACCTCCAACGCCGGGGTGATCAAGGGCGGCCGGGTGGTGAAGGAAGTGGTCGTCACCATGGGCGAGATCCAGGCCAGTTCGAGGAAGATCTCGGACATTATCGGCGTCATCGACTCCATCGCCTTCCAGACCAACATCCTGGCGCTCAACGCCGCGGTGGAAGCCGCCCGCGCCGGGGAACAGGGCCGTGGCTTTGCCGTGGTGGCGAGCGAAGTACGCAGCCTGGCACAGAGGAGTGCCACCGCCGCCAAGGAGATCAAGACCCTGATCGCCGAGTCGGTGGACAAGGTCGAGTCCGGAGCCAAGCTGGTGCAGGAGGCCGGGACGACGATGGACGACGTGGTGGCGAGCTTCCAGCAGGTGGCGGGACTGGTCACCGAGATCGCCTCGGCCTCGAAGGAGCAGAGTTCCGGAATCGAGCAGACCACCCAGGCAGTGGGCCAGATGGACGAGGTGACGCAGCAGAACGCGGCGCTGGTGGAAGAGGCGGCGGCCGCCGCCGAGAGCCTGGAAGAGCAGGCGCGCGGCCTGGTGCAGACCGTTTCGATGTTCAAGCTGGCCGAGGGCCCCAGTCGTTCCACCCTGCCGGCACCGGTGCTGCGCGATGCGACGCCGCGCCAGTTGCCGCCGGCCAGCGCCAATGCGCGTCCGGCAACCCGCCCC
>JALHNN010000581.1:1967-2562 GCA_022843505.1 Sulfuritalea sp. | reverse complement strand
GGGCCCGGGCAAAGAGGCGATTACCAGATCGAGTGTAGGGCCGGTGCTTGTCGCCGGGCCGGGTTTCGTGCGTGAAACGGCCCGGCGACAAGCGCCGGCCCTACATTCAATTGCATGGTTCGGTCGGAAATGGGCTGGCGCGCGGCCCGGCGCGGGGGCTAGCCTTAATCCATGAACCGCCGTGATTTCCTCCTCCGATCCGGTGCCGCCGTCTCGCTGAGCCTGCTCGCGAAAGGCCCACTGTCCGCCCAGACCCCTTCGACAGGCTCAGGACCGGTGGTCCCGCCGCCGGCTCCCAGCCCGACCCCCGTGGCGCCCCCGCCCCCGGTCACCGAGTTCAAGGCGCTGCGCCGCAACGTCGGCTATTTCACCGGCAGGGGTGGCACCATCGGGTGGCTGGTCAATGCGGATGCCGCTGCCGCCGTCGACACCCAGTTTCCGGACTCGGCGGCGATCTTCCTGAAGGACCTGCCGGGCCGCGCCGGGCGCACCCTCGATGCCGTGATCAACACCCACCACCACGGCGATCACACCGGCGGCAACGCGGTCTTCCGGCCGGTGACCAAAACCATCGTGGCCCACGCGAATGTGCCCG
>JALHNN010000581.1:0-1957 GCA_022843505.1 Sulfuritalea sp. | reverse complement strand
GTGCCCGCACTGATGCGCGCGAGGGCCGAGGCCGACAAACGCACCCTTGATCCGGCGATGGTGCCCGACCTGGGGTTTACGGATGGCTATCGCCAGGGCTTTGGCGACGAGGCGATCAACGCCCGGTATTTCGGGCCGGCGCACACCAAGGGCGACATCGTCACGCTTTTTGAAAAGGCGAATGTCGTGCACATGGGTGATCTCATGTTCAACCGCCTTTACCCCGTCATCGACCGGCCGGGTGGGGCGAGTATCCGCGGTTGGGTGAAGGTGCTGGAGAAGGTCGCAACCGAATACCCGAAGGATGCGATCTACATCTTCGGTCACGGTAATCCGAAATTCGGCGCCATGGGCACCCCGGCGGACCTCTTGGTGTTCCGCGACTACCTGTCGGCGCTGCTCGCGCACGTCGAAAGCGAGATCAAGGCCGGCAAACCCAAGGAGGAGGTCGTGAAGCTCGAGAACCTCGCGGGCTTCCCCGATTTCCACGTGCCACCCGGTCGCGGCAACCGCCTGCCGTCGAACCTGGGCGTCGCTTACGACGAGCTGACCTCCGCCTAAGGCGAGGTAACAAGGGCCAAGTAATTCCAGTTCGCTTTCAATGTGAGACCAACACCGTCTTTTTGTAGGAGCCTGCTTGCAGGCGATTGGAGATGTTCGCCTTCGACGACGGCTGAATATCGCCTGCAAGCAGGCTCCTACACGCAGATCAACGGGTCTCTTCTTGAAAGCTTACTGGAATAACAAGAGCCCCAGATCCCAGACCCTATTCTAATGGCCATCCAACAGCTCAACGAGGAACAGATCCGCACCTGGACACGGGTGCAGAAGGACGAGTGGTGGTTTAAAAACATCTACCGCGGCGACATGCCGCAGCTGACCTGGAGCTCGGGCCTTTCCGGGTTTTTCCTTGGCGGCATCCTCTCGGCGACGGCCCTCTACATCGGCGCGAAGACGGGCATCACCATCGGCGTCGGTCTGACATCGGTGATCCTGGCGTTCGCGCTCTTCAAGATGATGGACCGCGTGGGCCTGGGGCGGGACATTTCCATCCTCGAGAACAACTGCACACAGTCGATCGCCTCGGCCGCCGGCTACATGATCATGCCGCTAATCGGCATCATGCCCGCCTACATGCTGGTCACCGACAAGCTCATTCCCTGGTGGCAGATGATGGCCTGGAACTGCGTGATGTCCCTGCTCGGCGTGCTCTTCGCGTTCCCGCTGAAGCGCCGCTTCATCAACGAAGACCAGATGCCCTTCCCCGAGGGGCGCGCCAGCGGCGTCGTGCTCGACACCCTCTACGAGACGGGCAGCGACAAGGGCATGGTGCAGGCGCGGGTGCTGACCATCACGGCGGCGCTGGCCGCGACGTTGCAATTTCTCATCAGCGACGGCTGGCAGCGGCTTCTGCAGTTCAAGCTGTTCAGTTTCGACAAATGGTTTGGCTGGACCAGCCCGTGGCAGCTGCGCGAGCGGCTCGATGACTATTATTATGTGTGGGCGGCGAAGGCCGGGGCGTGGATTCCCAAGATCATGGGCATCGACATCCGCACCCTCGGGCTGCGTGTTGGCATCGATGCCGCGATGGTCGGCGTTGGCGGGCTCATGGGCATCCGCATGGCGTCGAGCGTGCTGCTCGGCACGATCGTGAACTTCGCGATCCTCGCGCCGTGGATGATCCAACGCGGCGACATCGCCCCGCGCCTGACCGCGGCGGGCAAGACGGTCGCCATCGGCCGCGGCGAGATCGTGACCCAGTGGTCGATCTGGTGGAGCGTGACGATGATGGTCGTCGGCTCGCTGGTTGCGCTGCTGGCCAAGCCCGAGATCTTCACCGGCGCCTGGCGCGCGGTGTTCGGCCGAAAAAAGGAGGCGGCTCCGACGGCCGGCACGGACGTGCTGCGCGACATCGAGCTGCCGCTCTGGGTTTCCTTCTGGGGCATTCCGATTTTGA
>JALHNN010000580.1 GCA_022843505.1 Sulfuritalea sp. | reverse complement strand
CTCGCCGCCGGCCGGCCCGTCGCCACGCTGGCCTGATTTCCGGGCAGTCAATCCAACAAGCTACGTCTGACGACGGGGGTACTCATGCGCAATAAATCCGTAATCATCGAGGCCAAGGACATCGGCCTCGCCATCGAACTCATCGAACTCGGCGCCCGCCTGCAACTGCTGGAAGCGGAAACCAACCTTTCCCGCGAGCGCCTGTTGAAGCTCTACAAGGAGGTGCGCCACGAGTCGCCGCCCAAGGGCATGCTGCCCTTCTCGACCGACTGGTTCATGACCTGGCAGCCGAACATCCATGCCTCGCTGTTCATGGCGTATTACCGATTCCTCAAGTCGCACACACAACTCGCCGGACTGGAGCTGATCATCAAGGCCTACCGCATGTATCTGGACCAGATCAAGCGTGGCGGTATGGAGACGGTGCTTTCATTGACGCGGGCCTGGACCATGGTGCGTTTCTTCGACGCCAACATGCTGCAGATGGCAACTTGCCGGGAATGCGGCGGTGATTTTGTCGCTCACGCCTACGATCCGGTCAAGGGCTATGTCTGCGGCTTGTGCCACATGCCCGCTCGTGCCGGCAAGACGCGCCGCGCCGCCGAAGCTGCGGCCAGCGCGGCGTTGGTTGCCGTCTGAAGGAATAGCCGAATCAGGTTTCGGCAGGACAAGAGCCCCGACGGGTAGGCGACGGGGCTCTCATAGCGCAGCGTCGGTTCTTCCCCGCCCAGCGGCGGGGCGGGGGCCAAGACCTCAGGTGTCCGGACTGTCACCGCCGCCGAGCGCCTTGTAGAGTTGTGCCGCCGTGCTCAACTGGGCACGGCGCACCTGCACAGCAATCTGTTGTTGGGCAAACAAATCCTTTTGGGCATCGAGCACCTCCAGGTAGCTGATGCTTCCCGATTTGAAGCGCACCTCGGCGACGATCAGTCGCTCGCGGTAGGCGCTCACCGCGGCTTCGATAGCCTGGCGCTGTTCCGCCAGGCTGGTCCGCGCCGAGAGCAGGTCCGCCACTTCGCGAAATGCCTGCTGGATGGTCTTTTCGTACTCGGCAACGGCGGAGTTTCTGCGAGCCTCCGCGACATCGCTCGCACCGGCCGTACGCCCGCCGTCAAACAGGGGCATCGACAGGGTGGGCTGATACGACCAGTTTCCGGTACCGGGAGCAAACAGGCGGGCGAGCGTTGGACTGGCGAGGCCAAGGCCGGCCGTAAGCAATATCCTCGGCAGAAACGCGGCCCGGGCAGCGGCCACGTTGGCGTGGGCTTCCTTTAGGCGGTTTTCCGCGGCAATCACATCGGGCCGCGCATACAGAACTTCGGAAGGAATCCCGGGGGCCAGGTCCTGGCGCACCTCCTGCTCGCCCAACGCGTGGCCCGGCGGCAGATCTCCGGGCGCTCGCCCTACCAGCAGCGTCAAGGCATGATCCGCCGCCGCACGCTGGTTTTCGAGGCTGGCCAGGTCTCCCTGCGCGGAATGCAGCGCGCCTTCTGCCAGCAGAAAGTCCGAACGCGCCGCGGCGCCGAGTTCCTGTCCGCGCTTAACCAGATCGCGGTTCCGCTTTCGCGACTCGATCGAGCCCTGGGCAATGGCGATGCGTTCGTCGAGTTCGAGAACCGTGTAATACAGGTTCGCGACTTCGGCGATCAGGCTGATGCGCAGCGCCCGCCTGGCCGATTCGCTGGCAAGAAAGCTGGCCTGGGCGGCTTCCGAAAGCTGCGCTACCCGACCCCAGAAATCGAGTTCGAAGGAAACCACGGTGACCGACAGTTCATCGCGCTCGGTAGTCACGGGCCGGTCGATCCCGGTGAATGCGCCGGGGATCTTGTTCTTCGTCCGGCTGCCGGACAGACTCGCCGTCGGCAGCCTGTCGGCGCTGGCGATGTTGTACTGCGCCCGTGTCTCCGCGACCCGCGCCAGTGCGATCTTCAAGTCCTGATTATGGGCGAGCGCACCACCGATCAAGGCCTGCAGCCGTGGATCGCGAAAGAAGTTGCGCCAGGGAATGGCTGCCGCATTGCTGGTCCCCGTTGTGCCCGGCCGGGTCTGCCAGGCCTCGGGAATGTGGCTTGCAGGGCGCTGGTAGTCGCCGGTCTGGGAGCATCCCTGCAGGGTCAGAGTCACGGCGACAGCGGCGACAAGGATGTCGCCAGGCCGACAAAATGCCAGGCGGTTCGCTAGGCGCTTCATCTCAAGGTTCCTTCAGCGACTCGAACAGCCGCCGCGTGATCGGATCAAGCAGGTAGCGCATGAAACTGCGCTCCCCGGTCTTGATCACCACCTCGGTCGACATGCCGGGGCGCAGCGTTTTGCCCCCCAGTTGCGCGATGCCCTCCGGTGTCACTTCGACCCTGGCGAGGTAGTAGGGCGGCGTTGGCGGTGGCGGCTCGTGCCGGTCGCTGGAAACCGACTGGACGCGGCCGGCGATGATCAGGATGGGCGAATCGGGAAAGCTGCTGATGCGAATATCGGTTTCCAGCCCTGCCTTGACCCGGTTGGCGGCGGTAATCGGAACCTGGACATCGATCAGCAGCCTTTCGGACGCCGGGACGATTTCCATCAGCT
>JALHNN010000579.1 GCA_022843505.1 Sulfuritalea sp. | reverse complement strand
GTGCCGAGCACCAGGCGACCCAGGGGGTCGGCGGCGGTGCGCATGCCCTTCGCCCCGGCAGCCGGGCCGGCGATCACCATCGGGGTATCGGCGGTGATGCGGCGCGCATAGCTGGATGGACGCACGACCTGCCATGAGTCGCCCTGGCGCCGGATCTCGATCACCGACACCCCATGCGCCGCCTTGGACTTTGCCACCTTCTCCGCGGTCCACGGGGCCATGCCGTCATTGTGGAGCAGTCCGTCATCGGTGTATTCGTGATTGACGCAGAGGATCCCGTGATCCGAGCTGCCGGCGAGGGGAAAGAAATGCATGCCGTCGTGGTGCATGCCGGCCTGCAGCTCCTGGTCGGCCGACGTGTTCGACGCATCCGGGCGGAACGTCGGGCCGAGGCCGACCGGGTCGCCCCAGGCGAAGACCACCTGCGCGACATATCCCGACGGCAGCCGTACCGCATCCGCATCGGATGCCGCGATGCCGGCAAAGCCGATCGCCGCACCGCCGCCGCGGCGCGCGAGGGGCGCGGCGAGCACGCCGGGAGACATCGCGCCGAGGAAGACCCCGACCATGGTGCCGCCCAGCAAGGTCCGGCGCCTGCGGTTGACGATCTCCCCGAAACTTGGCTCCGTCGCCGGATTGCTGATGGTATCGTCGTCGTGGCTTTTCATGGTCGTCCATCCTGGATGCTGTGGAAGTGGTCGGGGCCGCAAATGCCGCGACCCGGCCGCGGCTGTCCGTCATCCTCCGGTTTGCTGCCTCGCCGGGGACTCAGGGGGCGTCGGAAAGGAACACGTCGCGATGGCGATTGAAGTGTTCCATTGCGGCCCGGGAGAGCATGCGATTGGCCTCGGAACGTTCCTTGCCCAGCGCATCGCGCGTCGCGACATCCAGGCGCGCGATCTTCAGGCTGGCCAGGCAGCGCCAGCGCACCCCGAGGCGGGTTTCAACCCGGCGCATGGGGTGGCGGGGCGGATGGTCGCGCCGACAGGTGTAGCAATAGCGCGGCTTGTCCCCGTCACCCTGACCATCGTCACCGTGCGACCGGGAGCTTGCCGAGTATCCGCCGTCCACTTGTCAGGCCTGACGAGTCTGCCGCGCCTGCGTCCAGCGCGAGCGCAGCAGGGCGAGGACCTCGACGACCCCCCAGAGCAGGGTGCTGCCGAGAGCGAGGGCGGGATGGGCAATCAGGCGGCGATTCATGTTGATATCCAGATCGGAGGTTGGAAGCGACGGACGACGCGGAATTCAGAGATCGTCAAGCAGCCAGATCACCAGCCATTCGTGGTCGAAGTACTCATCGATGACGCCGAAAACGCGGTTGAGGATCGCTTGCACTTCATTTACTCCCGTACGGCCGGTAGCGACGTGGCCAAGATATCGGGCATGTATTGCAGGGAGTTTTCAGCTCTGTGACAGTTGCGATTCGCCCCCGCATCCGCTGGCGTCCGAGGCGAGACATGCGCTATCCTCCGGCGCGCCGGATGGCATTGAAACGGATCATGAGCGACACTCAGGCAAGCATACTGGACGAACTGGATGCCCTTGCGGCGATGGCCGATCCCTGGGTCGAAGCACGATGCCTGGGGCGGATTCCCTGTGGTGACGCGCGGCTGCCGCTGTTGGCCTACTTCCTCGGCAATCCCGATCCGGCGGTTCCCGCCATCGGCATCTTCGGCGGCGTTCATGGACTCGAGCGCATCGGCGCCGAAGTCGTCATCGGCTATCTGCAGAGCATCCTCGGGCGCCTGCGCTGGGATACCACCCTGCACTCGCAGCTGGAACGCCTGCGCATGGTATTCGTGCCGGTGGTCAATCCGGGCGGGATGCTGATGCGCACCCGGGCCAATCCCAACGGCGTCGACCTGATGCGCAATGCCCCGCTCGATGCGATCGAGAAACCCCCCGCCCTGATCGGCGGACATCGGCTGGGGCCGCGATGGCCCTGGTATCGCGGCCCGGCCGGTGGGGCGATGGAAGCCGAGAGCCAGGCGGTCTGCGACCTGGTCGGCAGCGAATTGCTGGGCCATGTCTTCAGCATGGTCGTCGATTGCCATTCCGGCTTCGGCGTCAACGACCGGATCTGGTTTCCCTACGCGCATTCCAGCAAACCCATGCCCCACCTGCCGGAGATGCATGCCTTGATGGAAATCCTCGACCAGACACAGAGCCATCATCGCTATGTGTTCGAGCCGCAGAGCCGCCAGTACCTGGCCCACGGTGACTTGTGGGACTTCCTTTACCTGCGGGCCTTGCAGCAGAGCGATCGCCCCTTCCTGCCGCTGACGCTGGAGATGGGTTCCTGGCTGTGGGTGAAGAAGAACCCCCGGCAACTGTTTTCCCGCCATGGAATATTCAACCCCCTCATCGAGCATCGCCGGCAGCGCGTACTGCGCCGCCACCTGGCCTGGCTGGATTTCATGACCCGGGCGACGAGCGGGCACGCGTTGTGGCTGCCGCGCGGGGAAGCGCGCGCGGCGCAGCGCGCGTCGGCGCTGCGCCGCTGGTATGCCGGGGATGGCGCATGACGGCGCGGCCGCACTGGGTGCTGCTGCGCGGATTGACGCGGGA
>JALHNN010000578.1 GCA_022843505.1 Sulfuritalea sp. | reverse complement strand
AGGAGGATGCCGAGCTGCTTTCGGCCCAGGAGCGCAGTCATGTCGACAATGCCATCGTCCGCCTCCAGGCGGCGGTGATCGGCGACGACCGACGCGCCATCGACCAGGCCATGGACGCCCTCTCCAAGGGCACCAACGAATTCGCCGCTCGCCGCATGAACAAGAGCGTAAGCAAGGCGCTGTCCGGCAAGAAGATCGACCAGATAGGAATCGACCCATGACCCAGATCATCATCCTGCCCCACGTGGAGCTCTGCCCGGACGGGGCCGTGATCGATGCCGCCCCCGGCACGACGATCTGCGACGCCCTGTTGGGCAACGACATCGAAATCGAACACGCCTGCGAGAAGTCCTGCGCCTGCACCACCTGCCATGTGGTGGTGCGCGAAGGATACAAGTCGCTGGGTGAAGCCGACGAGATCGAGGAAGACCTGCTCGACAAGGCCTGGGGGCTGGAGCCGACATCGCGCCTATCCTGTCAGGCCGTGGTCGGGCAGGTACCGCTGGTCATTGAAATCCCCAAGTACACGATCAACATGGTGAAGGAAGGACATTCCAAGAAATGAAATGGACCGACAGCCTTGAAATCGCCATCCAGCTCGCCGAAGCCCATCCCGAGGTTGACCCGAAGCGCCTGAATTTCGTCGACCTGATGACCTGGGTCATGGATTTGCCGGACTTCGAGGAGGGCGAAAGCCATTGCGGCGAGAAGAAGCTTGAAGCCATCCAGCAGGCCTGGATCGACGAAGTCGCCTAGGGCGTGTACGTCGATACCCACTGCCATCTCGACGCCGCCGAATTCGATGCCGACCGCGACGCGGTGGCATGCGCGGCGGCTGGCGCCGGCGTCGGTCTGATCGTGGTGCCGGCCGTCGAGCGCGCCAACTTCGGCGCGGTCGCCTCGGTCTGTCGCGACCATCCCGGCTGCCGGGCGGCCTACGGCATCCACCCGCTGTACGTCGATCGGGCCCGCGACGAGGACCTCGACGCGCTGCGCGCGACCCTGGTGCGCGAGCGACCGCTGGCGGTGGGCGAAATCGGCCTCGACCGCTACGTCGAGCCGCGCGACGATGCGCGCCAGGAGTACTGGTTCGCCGCCCAGCTCGAGATCGCCCGCGAGGCCGAGCTGCCTGTGCTGCTGCATGTGCGGCGCGCCATCGATCCGGTGCTCAAGCAGCTGCGCCGCTGCCGCGTGCCGGGTGGCATCGCCCACGCTTTCAACGGCAGCCGCCAGCAGGCCGACGAGTTCATCAAGCTCGGCTTCAAGCTCGGCTTCGGCGGCAGCCTGAGCTTTCCGCGCGCCACGCGCATCCGCGACCTGGCGGCGACCCTGCCGCTCGATGCCATCGTGCTGGAAACGGATGCCCCGGACATTCCGCCGCAATGGCTCGAGGGCGGCCGCAACAGCCCCGACCAGCTGCCGCGTATCGCCGCCGAACTGGCGGATTTGCGTGGCATGCCGCTGGCCGAGCTCGCGGCGGCGAGCACGGCAAACGCCGTCGCCGTCCTCCCCGGCCTCGCCGGATTACACTAGCAGCGTACCGTTTTCATACCCCACCAAGACAAGGAGCAAGCCATGGGCACCACCATCACATTGCGCGGCAACCCGGTTCGAGTCGACGGCGATCTACCCACCGTCGGATCCAAGGCACCGGACATGACCCTGACCAGCGGCACGCTGACGGATGTCACCCTCAAGGATTTTGCCGGCAAGCGCAAGGTCCTCAACATCTATCCCAGCATCGACACGCCGACCTGCGCCAAGTCCACGCGCAAATTCAACGAGGCCGCCGGCAGCCTGGCCAACACCGTCGTGCTCTGCGTCTCGGGCGACCTGCCGTTCGCAGCCAAGCGCTTCTGCGACATGGAAGGCCTGGCCAATGTCGCCCACCTGTCCACCTTCCGCCATCCCGAGTTCATGAAGGCCTGGGGTGTGGCCTTTGCCGAGGGCCCGATGGTCGGCCTCACCGTGCGCGCCGTGGTCGTGCTCGACGAGAACGACAAGGTGATCCACGCCGAGATGGTGCCGGAGATCGCCCAGGAGCCGAATTACGACGCGGCGCTGAAGGCGCTGGGCTGAACGGGCCGGGGTCGGCGTCCCCTGGGCGCCGACTTTCATGGCATCAAAGACGGGAGCTGCGGCTCCCGTTTCCTATTCCGTCGCTTCGCGGTTCGCGCGCTTGCGTTCGTGTTCCTTGAGGAAGCGCTTGCGCAGGCGGATCGACTTCGGCGTGATCTCGACCAGTTCGTCGTCGGCGATGAATTCGACGGCCGATTCGAGAGTCATCAGGATCGGCGGTACCAGGCGCACGGCTTCGTCGGTGCCGGAGGCGCGCACGTTGGTCAGCTGCTTGCCCTTGATCGGATTCACCACCAGGTCGTTGTCACGGCTGTGGATGCCGATGATGATGCCTTCGTAGAGGGGATCGCCGGGGCTGACGAACATGCGGCCGCGATCCTGCAGCTTCCACAGCGCATAGGCGACGGCGGCGCCGTCGTCCTGCGAGATCAGCACGCCGTTGCGGCGCTCGGCCATGACGCCGGCCATCGGACCGTAGTCGTCGAAAATGTG
>JALHNN010000577.1 GCA_022843505.1 Sulfuritalea sp. | reverse complement strand
GAAGACGTCCGCGCGGCGCGTGCCGGTGCCGGCGTCGGCCCGGCCGGCTATCCAGTGGCCGACGAGGTCGGCGGCGTTGATGAATTGGTAGCCCATGTCGGTTTCCGTATGCGGTGGCAAAGGGATGCATTGCAGCCTGCCGGCGGCGTTTAGTCAAGGCCCGGCGCTCGCTGGCGCCGCGCGCCGGCAGCGGGCATAAGTTCTCCGCGCTGAAGTTTTCTTGCACGCACCGCCACCCTGTGGCAGAATGCGCGCCTCTCTGCGGGGAGTGGTAGTTCAGTTGGTTAGAATACCGGCCTGTCACGCCGGGGGTCGCGGGTTCGAGTCCCGTCCACTCCGCCAAGCATCAAGCAGAAAAGCGCCTCTCGGGGCGCTTTTTTGTTGCCTGCGCTCGGGGAACCGTCGCCACGGCCCGGAGGTCGGAGCTGCAAAGGAATGTTGATGAGACTCAAACCCTCGGCCTGCCTGCTTGTGCTGCTGCTTCCCGCGGCGGCTGGCTTCGGCCGCGAGCCTGCTCAGATCGATTGGGTGTCGCTCGGCAATTACAGCATCGCGCGCACCGAGACCACCATAGGACAGTTCCGCCGCTTCGTCGAGTCCGGAGGCATGGTGACGATCGCCGAGCGGCGCGGCGGCGGCGAGGTGTACGAGGCGGGCTGGGTGCAAAAGCCGGGTTGGACATGGTCGGCGCCCTTCGGACCCGGCTATCGGCCGCAGGACGATGAGCCGGCCGTTCACCTTGCCTACGACGAGGCTCAGGCCTTCTGCCGCTGGGCCGGCGGGCGCCTGCCGACGGACGAGGAATGGGTCGGCGCCGCGCACGTCGAGCGTCGCCAGGCACCGCCGGCGCCCTTCGCCAGCGGCCGGCGCTACGCCTATCCGCTGGGCGACACGCCCACGGGCGCACAGTGCCTCGGCGACTGCGGGCCGCAGGAGCGCACGCGGGCCGTGCCCCATGGCGTGCCGCTGGCGCGCGGCTACGGCCACGCACGGGTCGGCAGTACGCCGCCCGGCGTCAATGGGCTTTACGACATGGGCGGCAACGTCTGGGAATGGGTGGACGAGCCGCGAGCGCCAGGCGGCGGTGCCGAAAAACGCACGCGCGGCGGATCCTGGTGGTACGGCGCGCGGCAGATGCAGGCCGACTACCTGCAGTCCAAGCCGAGGGACACCACCGTGGTGTATATCGGCTTCCGCTGCGTGCGTGATTTCTGATGCCGGCGCCGCCGGCCACGGTATCATTCAGGCTCTGGTTCTCCGGTTGCATCCCCTTGCGCATTCCTTCCGTAAATCCCGGCACCATCGGCCCCTGTCCGGTAGCCCCCGACGCCCTGCAGGGCATCGTCCGCCAGCAGACCAATCCCGCGCGCTGGAACGGCGCGGGCTGGGATGGCTTCGTCGCCGAACTGCGCGCGGCGGGTGTCGAGGTGGCGGATAGCGCCGCCACGCGCGGCATCTTCGCCACCGATGCCGGGGGCACGGCCTACGGCATGCCGCACGGCGTGGTCATCGCGAAGAGCGCGGCCCAGGTGTCGGCGCTGCTCAAGACGGCGCAGGCCCACCGCGTGCCGGTCACGGCGCGCGGCGGCGGACTCACCACCGAGGGCGAATCCGTCGCCTATGGCGGCGTGCTGCTCGACATGACCGGCATGAGCCGGGTGCTGGCGATCGACGCGGCGGCGCTGACCGTGCGCTGCGAGGCCGGCATCTACTGGCACCTGCTGGCCGAGGAACTGCGCCGCGAAAACCTGGATTACCTGTCGGCGCCGCTCAACATGACCTCCTCGGTGGGCGGCACCCTCGGCGTGGGCGGCATCGACGTGAACTCGGCGCGCCTGGGCTGCAGCGCCGACCAGGCGCTCGCCCTGCAGGTGGTGACGCCGACCGGCGAGATCGTCGAGTGCTCCGACAGCGAGAACGCCGAACTCTTCCGTCGCGTCATCCTCGGCTACGGCCAGTTCGGCGTGATCACCGAGGCCACGCTGAAGATCCGGCCCTACACGCCGCTGTCCATGCACTACTACTATTACTCGTCGCTGCGTACCGCGATCGAGGACCTGCAACTGCTCGACCGCCACGATGCCAGCGACTACTCCGGCATCCTCACCATCATGGACTGCGCGGTGAACCTGCTGGTGGCCTTCGATTCCGCCGAGCGCGAGGCGGCCTTCAAAGCGAACTGGGAAGGGCGCCTGCGCGGTTACGGCGAGTTCGGCTTTGCCCTGTGCATGGCCGGGCACTACGCACTGCGGCCGTGGAAGCTAGGCGAGGCGCTGTACCTGATGAAACGCAAGCAGGCCGTGTTCCCCGAATTCCGCCGCCCCGAATTCCATCGCGACGGGCGCATGGAGGACCGCACCGTGGTCTTTTCGCGCGCCGTGTGGAAGCACTGGGGCTCGCGCAACATGGTGATACCGGACCTCGCCACCTCCGCCGACAAGTTCGTCGAGGCGGTGGAGCGCGGCAATGCCGTCTGCCGCAAGTATTTCCGCCACTACACGCTGTACTGCGTCGGCATCCGGCTGCGCGCCGACCACGCGCCGCACTACGAGATGAGCTGCATCCCGCCGGGCG
>JALHNN010000576.1 GCA_022843505.1 Sulfuritalea sp. | reverse complement strand
AATCCGGGCGCGACCAACGTGCTGCGCAGCGGCAGCAAGGCGGCGGCGGCACTGACCCTGCTCGGCGATGCGGCCAAGGGTTGGCTGGCGATGTTCATTGCCGCGAAAGTCGGCGCCGGCGACACGGCGATCGCGGTAGCCGGCCTTGCCGCCTTTCTCGGCCACGTGTTTCCCTTCACGCTGAAGTTCCGCGGCGGCAAGGGCGTGGCCACCGCGCTGGGCGTGCTGCTCGGTTTTTCCGGCGCACTGGCGGGCGTCACTGCGGCCGTCTGGCTCGCGGTCGTGGTGTTCACGCGCTACTCGTCGCTGGCGGCGATCGCCGCCGCCGCCGCGGCGCCGGTGTTTGCCGCCTGGCTGCTGCACCGGGCGGAGACCACCTTGACCGTCGCGGTCATGTGTGGCGTATTGGTCTATCGCCACAAGAGCAACATCCGCAAGCTGCTCACCGGCACCGAAAGCCGCGTCGGCGGCCCGAAGAAGAAGTAGCCGCGGCTTTACTCGGCCGCGCCGGCCAGCCGCGAATTGCGCAGGTGCGGGACGTACGCCTGGTCTTCCTTGCCGATGTGCTGCACCAGCCAGGATTTGACCAGGGCGGTCATGGCCTCGCTGACGTCCTCGCGGATCGAGTGCCTGCTGATGTCGGCCAGTGCCGCCGAGAAAGCGCGGTGGGAAGCGATGTGGGCGTCGAGCTCAGGATAGTCATGCAGGCGCAGCAGGGCCTCTTCAACCGCGAAGTGGATCTTGACGAAAGCGTTGAGTTCGACCAGCGCGAAGTGCACCGCGGACCACTTGTCCTCCCGGCTGACCGCCTGCTCCAGGCGGGCGACGACATCGAACAGGACCTGATGCTGTTCGTCGATCTCCTTGATGCCCGTCAGCAGTGAATCCGTCCAGCCCATTGGCGACCCCGGTGATTTGCGCGACAATCCGCAAAGTGTAAGGCTTGTTTCGGATTTCTCGCCGCCATCGGGCGCAATTCTGCCGCACGGCGCTTCGCGGGGCTTTTCTTCTTGAGGACTCGATGCATGGATGACCTGGATTTTTCGAACCCGTCGCCGGCGCCCGCCAAGCCCGCGCCCGCCCAGCCTGCCCCGGCCCCCGTTGCCACCAAGCCGCCGCCCGCGCCGGAAGGCGCATCGCTCTACGAGCCAAAACTTGCACTGGCATTCTTCAAGCTGGCCGGCAGCCTGGAGCAGTTCGCCGCCGGTACGCAGATCTTCGCCGAGAACGAAAAGACCGCCGGCTTCTTTTCCAAGGGCGCGCGCATCTACCTGCTGCTTGACGGTGACGTGGCGCTGACGCGCGGCGGCAAGCCGCTGGAACTGGTCCTGCCGGGCGAGATCTTCGGCGAGATGGCAGCCATTGCCGAGATGCCGCGCAGCGCCACCGCCACGGCGCGCAAGGCCTGCCGCGTGCTCTGGCTGGATGAAAAGGCCTTCCTCAATTCGTTGCAGCAGATGCCCGAGTTCGCCCTGATGCTGATGAGCGTCATGGCGCAACGCCTGCGCCGCGGCCTCGGCCGGCTGGCGGCGGCCAACAAGCCCTCGCTCGAGGCGCTGGAGCACGCCAATACCCTGGATCGGAAGATGCTCGCCGAACTGCAGCAGGCGCTGGGCGATCCGACACCCGCGCGAGCCGCGGCCGGCAAGACGGTGGTGACCAAGGGCGCCGTCGGCGCCTGCATGTTCGTCGTCACCGAGGGCAAGATAGCCATCTCGGTCGATGACAAGGTGATCGAGCGCGTCGGTCCCGGCGGCGCCTTCGGCGAAATGGCGCTGGTCGACAGCTCCGGTCGTTCCGCGACCGCCACTGCGGAAACCGACTGTGCGTGGCTGCTGGTGGGGAAGAACGAGTTCCTCGCCATGGTCAAGACCCGGCCGGCCTTCGGCATCGCGCTGATGCGCTCGATGAGCGCGCGCGTGCTGCACATCGGCAAGCTGCTCGGCAGTTAGCGGAGCTCGTCCAGGGGCCAGCGCGGCCTGACGGCGAAGGCGCCGCCGCGCCCCGCTGCCTCGCCCTGCAGCAGGCGCTGGCTGCCGGCGAAGGCAATCATCGCGCCGTTGTCGGTGCACAAGTCCAGCGCCGGGTAGAAGACGCGCCCGCCGATCGTCGCCATGGCGGCATCCAGGCGTTCGCGCAGGCGCCGGTTGGCACCGACGCCGCCGGCCACCACCAATGAGGAAAGTCGGCGCTGGCGACACGCCGCCATCGCCTTGGTGGCGAGCACCTCGGTTACGGCTTCCTGGAATTCCGCCGCGAGATCCGCCTTGTCGGACTCGGAAAGCTCGCGTGCCCGCACCGCGGTCAGCACCGCCGTCTTCAGGCCGGAAAAACTGAAGGAGAGATCGCCGCTATTGATCATCGGCCGCGGCAGCTTGAAGCGGCCCGCCGTGCCCGACCCGGCCAACTTTGCCAGCGCCGGGCCACCGGGGTAGCCCAGACCCAGCAGCTTGGCGGTCTTGTCGAAGGCCTCGCCGGCGGCATCGTCGAGCGACTCGCCGAGCAGTTCGTAGCCGCCCACGCGCGTCACGTGCATCAGCTGCGTATGCCCGCCGGAAACCAGCAGGGCGATGAA
>JALHNN010000575.1 GCA_022843505.1 Sulfuritalea sp. | reverse complement strand
CTGTCCATCGACCGGCGCCGGCAGGTGGGCATAGGGAATCAATTGCCAGCCGAGGGTGGATGAGGCCATGCCGGACATCACGACCGGCAGGTCGGGCTGGCCGTTGACGCCAAGGGCCGCGAGGCCGCGCTCCAGCACAGCCCCAAGGAGTGCGCGCCGCCCGTCGCCGGCGGCCTGGCTTGCGGCCAGACTTTGGACCCCCTCCTCGGTGGTGTGTTCGGCCACAATCCGCAGCGGCTCTCCGTCGATCAGCCGCAGCCGAAAGCGGGAGGTGCCCCAGTCGCAGGATATAAATCGGGTCATGATTTCGGTGGCCTTACCACTCGGCAAAACTGCCGTCCTCCGCCGTGAAGCGGGGATTGTCCCAGACGCCGTCAAACCGCTCCGCGGCCAGCTTACGCTCGTCGAGCTCGATGCCGAGGCCGGGGCGGTCCGACACCTTGAGGTAGCCTGACTCGAGCACGAACGGTTCCGCGAGCAGCGTCTCCCCGAGGGTCACATGTTCCTGGATCAGGAAATTCGGGCAGGTGGCGGCAACATGCAGGCTGGCGGCGAGAGCCACCGGGCTCAGCGGGCAATGGGGAGCGAGCAGGACATCGCGTGATTCCGCCATGGCCGCGATGCGGCGGACTTCGGAAATACCCCCGGCGTGCGCGAGGTCGGGTTGCACGATGCGCACGGCGCGTTTCTCCAGCAACTCTTGGAATTGCCAGCGCGTGAACAGGCGTTCGCCCGCCGCAATCGGGATGCTGGTGGATTCGGCGATCTCGCGCAGCCCGTCGGCATCGCCGGGCAGGATCGGCTCCTCGATAAACATGGGTTGGTAGGGTTCGAGCAACTTCACCAGTCGCTTCGCGTCCGGGAAAGTCACGCGACCGTGAAAATCCGCGGCGATATCCACGGTGGGGCCGGCAGTCTCACGCAGGGCAGCCAGGCGCGCAACCGCGGCCTGCAGCGTCGCCGGGGTGGACAGCGCCCGCATCATGCCGGTGGCGTTGTATTTGAAGGCGGTCAGGCTGCGGTTGACCCGCAGATCGCGGACCGAATTGACATAGTCATCCGCCGTGCCGGCATCGGTCCAGGCATACATCCGGATCTGGTCGCGCACGCGCCCGCCGAGCAACTGGTGGACCGGTGCTCCGAGGGCTTTGCCCAGAATGTCCCAGAGCGCCATGTCGATGCCCGAGAGCGCGGAGCAATGGACCGGTCCGCCCCGGTAGAAACCGCCCCGATAAAGATGCTGCCAGACATGCTCGATGCGGCGCGGGTCCTGGCCGATCAACCAGCGGCTCATTTCTCGAAGCATGGCCTCCACGGTCAGGGAGGCGCCCTCGAGCGTGGCTTCGCCGAGTCCGACCAGCCCGGTGTCGGTGTAGATGCGCAGCAGGAGCCAGCGCGGCCGGACATGAATGGTTTCGAGACGGATGATTTTCATGGGAGTGGGCGACAATCTGGCGGAGTTTGACGGCCTCAAAGGGGCAGCGGGGCGACGGTCAGGCTGACCGTCCGCGGGGCTAGGGGCCAGTGCGATTGTTGCCGGCGGGATTAGTGTTCGGTGGCACCCGCAGAACCGGCGCATTCAGAGCGCTCACCGGAGGTTGGCCGGTGAGCACCCGCGCGACATCGCTGATGCAATGCACGCGCGCGCGATGGCGGCTCTCGTGCGTGCCGCCGCCGAGGTGCGGAGTCAGCAGGACATTGCGCATGCCCACGAGGGCCGGGTGGACGCAGGGTTCATTTTCGAAAACGTCGAGGGCGGCGCCGGCCAGGTGGCCAGACTGCAGCGCGGCCACTAGGGCGACCTCATTCACGACGCGGCCCCGGGCGGCGTTGATGAGGTAGCTGCCGCGCTTCATCCGGGCGAGGCGCGGTGCATTGATGAGCTCGCGGGAGTCCTGATTGAGCGGCAGATGCAAGGAAACGAAATCCGCCTCCGCCAGCAGGCGATCCAGGGGGACATAGGCCGGATCATCCACCGGGGTGCGCTGGTGATAGATGACGCGCAGGCCGAAGCCCCGCGCCCTTTGTGCGACCGCCCGTCCGATGGCGCCATAACCCACGAGGCCCAGCACCTTGCCTTCAAGCAGCACGCCGTCCCAGATCCCCGGCTGAAAGCCTTTCCATTCACCCGCCCGCACGTAGCGATCGGCGTCAGGCAGCCGCCGTCCCAGGGCCAGCAGGGCGCCCATGGTGTAGTCGGCGGTGGCCTCGACGAACGCATGGGGCACATTGGTGGCGTAGACGCCGTGGCGCTGCATGAGCGCGAGGTCCAGATTGTCCGCGCCGATGGCGACATTGGCGACAACTTTGAGTCGCGGAGCATGCTCCAGCAGCTCCTTGTCCACTCGCAACTCCGCCTGGTTGACGATACCGACGAGTTCCGGGGCAAGTCGCAGCACCTCGGCGCGGGGCATCAGATCCCCTCCGGACGGCCCGAGCACCACACGCGCCACGCCTTTGAGCGGTGCGAGAGCCTCGGTCGGCACAGTATTGGTGATGAGCACAACAGGCAGGGAAGAAAGATTCATGGGGCGCCGATCTGACAGCGCCGAGATTCCCGTCGACCGCGACCAAGGGG
>JALHNN010000574.1:1593-2580 GCA_022843505.1 Sulfuritalea sp. | reverse complement strand
GCAGCGTGCCCTGGAGATCGGCATCACCATCGCCGGCGGCGCCGACGTCATCCTGCTCGACGAGCCCACCGCCGGCATGAGCAAGGACGAGACGGAGGCGGCGGTGGCGCTGATCCGCCGCGTCACCGAAGGCAAGACGCTGGTCATGGTCGAGCACGACATGGGGGTGGTGTTTGGCCTGGCCGATCGCATCTCGGTGCTGGTCTACGGCCAGGTCATTGCCACCGGCGCGCCCGACGAGATCCGCGGCAATGCGGCCGTTCAGGAAGCCTATCTTGGAACGAGCGTGAATCATGACTGACGCCCGCACCATGCTCGAGGTCGCCGACCTGCACGCCTACTACGCCAAGAGCCATGTCCTGCACGGCGTGAACCTCAACGTCGGCGCCGGCGAGATCGTCTGCCTGCTCGGCAGGAACGGCGTCGGCCGCTCCACCACCGCCAAGGCCGTCATGGGCCTGGTCACCGCCCGCGGCAGCGTGCGCTTCAAGGGCCGCGAGATCCTCGGCATGAAGGCCTACGAGATCGCCCGGCTGGGCATCGGCCTGGTGCCGGAGAACCGCGACATCTTCCCCGACCTCACGGTGCGCCAGAACCTGATGCTGGGCGTCAAGGACCCGCGCGCCGTCGGCAGGTGGAGCATCGACGACATGTACGCCCTGTTCCCGCGGCTCAAGGAGCGCGATGGCACGCCGGGCGGCGTGCTCTCCGGCGGCGAACAGCAGATGCTGACCCTGTGCCGCACGCTGATGGGCGATCCCGACCTGATCATGATCGACGAGCCCACCGAAGGCCTGGCGCCGAAGATCGTCGAACTGGTCGGCGAGTTCCTCCAGGAGGTGAGGAAGCGCGGCATCTCCATACTGCTGATCGAGCAGAAGCTGGCCATCGCGCTCGACATTTCCGAGCGCCTCTACCTCATGGGCCACGGCCGCATCGTCTTCGAAGGCACGCCGGCCGACCTCAAGAACAACGTCGCCATCCGCA
>JALHNN010000574.1:0-1583 GCA_022843505.1 Sulfuritalea sp. | reverse complement strand
CATCCGCAAGGAATGGCTGGAAGTATGAGTAGCGGAAACGGGAAAGAGAGAAGAGGGAAGGGTCGAAACGTCGACGCCTTTACCCTTCTCCCTTCCCCCCTTTTCCCTTCCCCTTTTCTGACAAGGAGAAACAATGAGCAGCGCCAAATACGAAGTCATAGGCAGCACCGCCGTCATCACCCTCGACAATCCGCCGGTCAATGGCCTGGGCTATGACCTGCGCTGCGGCATCGTCGCCGGCATCGACAAAGCCACCGCCGACCCCGCCGTCAAGGCCATCGTCATGATCGGCAACGAACGCGCCTTTTCGGGCGGCGCCGACATCCGCGAGTTCGGCTCGCCCAAGGCCTATGCCCTGCCCAACCTGCCCGCCGTGATCCAGATCGTCGAGAACTGCCCCAAGCCGGTAGTCGCCGCGATTTCCGGCGTGTGCATGGGGGGCGGCTTCGAACTCACGCTGGGCGCGCACTTCCGCATCGCCAAGCCCGACGCCAGGATCGCCCTGCCCGAGGTCAAGCTCGGTCTCATCCCCGGTGCCGGCGGCACCCAGCGCGGCCCGCGCATCCTCGGCGTCGAAGGCGCACTGAACCTGATGGTCAAGGGCGACCCGGTCCCCGCGTCGGTCTTCAAGGGCACGCCGCTGATCGACGAGTTCGCGGAGGGTGATGGGGGCGACCTGCTGCCCGCCGCCCTGGCCTTTGCCGACAAGGTGGTGGCCGAGAACCGCCCCATCCGCCGCATCTCGGAAATGAAGGTCGACTACCCGAACCACGAGGCCTACCTGCAGTTCGCGCGCAACATGATCAAGGGCGTGGCCGGCCCCTTCCCCGCGCCGGCCAAGTGCGCCGACGCCATTGCCGCCTCGCTGACCAAGCCCTTTGCCGAAGGCATGAAGGTGGAGCGCGAGATCTTCATCGGCCTGATGGGCACGCCGGAGTCCCGCGCGCTGCGCCACCTGTTCGCCGCCGAGCGCGCCGCGAGCAAGATCCCCGACATCCCCGACGACACGCCGACACGCACGGTCGCCAAGGTCGGCGTGATCGGCGCCGGTACCATGGGCGGCGGCATCACCATGAACTTCCTCAATGCCGGCATCCCGGTGACCATCCTCGAAATGAAACAGGAGGCGCTGGACAAGGGCGTCGGCATCATCCGCAAGAACTACGAGAATTCGATGAAGAAGGGCAAGCTGACCCAGGAGAAACTGGACCAGCGCCTGGGCCTGCTGTCGACGACGCTGAGCTACGACGACTTCAAGGACTGCGACCTGATCATCGAGGCCGTGTTCGAGGACATCGGCGTCAAGGAGGCCGTGTTCAAGAAGCTCGACGAGATCGCCAAGCCCGGGGCGATACTGGCCTCCAACACCTCGACGCTGGACGTGAACAAGATCGCCAATTTCACCAAGCGACCGCAGGACGTGGTCGGCATGCATTTCTTCAGCCCGGCAAACGTCATGAAGCTGCTGGAAGTGGTGCGCGGTGCGGCCACCGCCAAGGACGTGATGGCCACGGTGATGCAGATCGCCAAGAAGATCAGGAAGACGGCCGTGGTCTCCGGCGTCTGCGACGGCTTCATCGGCA
>JALHNN010000573.1 GCA_022843505.1 Sulfuritalea sp. | reverse complement strand
CACGAGGCGCCGCCGCTGGCGCTGGACGCGGCGGGCATGGAGCGCGTGCTGCATGCCTTTGTCGCCGCCGCCCGGCGCGCGGTGCGCCTGGGCCTCGATGCGATCGAGTTGCACGCCGCCCACGGTTACCTGCTGCACCAGTTCCTCTCGCCCGTGGCGAACCAGCGCACGGACGAGTACGGCGGTGCGCCGGAAAACCGCATGCGTTTTCCGCTGGCCGTTTTCGCGGCGGTGCGCCAGGCGGTCGGCGAGGCTATCGCGCTGGGCGTGCGGATTTCGGCGACGGACTGGGTCGAGGGCGGCTGGGACATCGAGCAGAGCGTGGTGTTCTCGCGCGCGCTGCGCGAGCGCGGGGCGGACTTCATCCATGTTTCGAGCGGCGGCGTTTCGCCGTCGCAGAATATCGCGCTCGGTGCGGGCTATCAGGTGCATCTTGCCGAGCGCATCAAGCGCGAGATTGGCCTGCCGACCGTGGCCGTCGGCCTGATCACCGAGCCAAAACAGGCCGAGGCCATCATCGCCGACGGCCGCGCCGACCTTGTGGCCCTGGCGCGCGGCATCCTCTACGACCCGCACTGGCCCTGGCATGCCGCCGCCGAGCTTGGTGCCACGGTGAGCGCACCGCCGCAGTATTGGCGCTGTCCGCCGCGCGGCCTGGAACGCCTGTTCGGCGAGATCCGTACCGCGCAGCGCTGACTGAAGCCGCCGGTCGACCACACCCCGGCGGCCCCTAACCCGGGCATTGGTGCGATTGGACGCGCCCGGCGAATGGCAGCCAACCATACGTGGGTCCCGCCATTCCACCACGGAACGCTGCATTTATGCCATTGGGTATATCACTTTGGCGAATGAGTAAAAATACGTATTTGTGATACTGGGAATCTAGGTTTCAATCGTTCCCAGGAAATCATTCCCGGTCTGTTACGGAGGCCGGTCCCGATACCTCAGACAAATGAACCCGTCCGTGCAGCGGCGGACGCGGAGTGAAGGTGGCAGGAAGGAAATGACCCGCCGTTTCACGCGGGTGCCGAAGGAATTCAAACCAGATTGGTCAGGAGCATCAGGGAGAACAGGATGCGTCACTTCGCAAACCTGGGCGTCAGCGCCCGCCTTGTGGCCTTGCTTGCCACCGTCATCATACTGATGTGTGCCATCGCCGCCATCGGTCTCGGCAGCCTCGCGATGCTGGTGGCCCAGAATCAGGATTCCTACGACAACAACGTCGTACCGAAAACCCTGCTGGCCCAAATCCAGAACGACTACGCCGAACTGCGCAGCCAGGTGTTGTTGAGCCTGCAGCATGCGCCGGACAGCCCTTTCCTCGCCATGCACGACCATCCCACTACCTTGCATACTGACAATATTGCCAAACGCCTGGCCGACAGCGATGCCGCCTGGTCCAGGTTCGTCGCCTTCAAGGCCGAAGCCGGCGAGGAAGCCAGGTTGCTGGCCGCGGTGGCCGAGGCGCGCAAGGCGCTGGTCGAAAGCGGAATCAAACCCGTCGTCGAGGCGCTGCAGAAAGCAGAGTTTCGCGAGACCAACCTCAAGCTGCTCAAGGAACTCAATCCCCGGCAAAACGCCTTCAACAAGGCCGCGGGTGACCTGGCGCGCCTGTTCGAGCAGGAGTCGGAAAGTCGCAACCGCAGCGCCGCGGCGGCATACGCGTCGGCCCGCGCCTGGACGCTCGGCACGGGCATCGCGGCGGTACTCGTGGCCATCCTGTTCGGGACCGTCATCCAGCGCAGCATTCTGGGCCAGCTGGGGGGAGAGCCGGCGGCGGTCAGGGAGACGGTGAGAAAAGTGGCCGCGGGCGATCTTACTGTCAGGATAGAAATCAAGCCCGGCGATTGCGGCAGCCTGCTGGCGGCGATACGCGGCATGGTGGAAAAGCTGACCCATGTCATCGGCGAAGTCAATCAGGCGTCGAATTCGCTCAACTCCGCCGCCGGACAGGTGTCGACCACTTCGCAGACGCTCTCGCAGGCGTCGTCCCAGCAGGCCGCGGCGGTCGAGGAGACCACGGCCTCAATGGAGCAGATGACGGCTTCGATCACCCGGAACACCGAGAACGCCAGGCTGACCGATACCATGGCGAGCAGGTCCTCCACCGAAGCCGAACAGGGCGGCAGGGCGGTGAAGGACACGGTCGAAGCCATGAAGTCGATCGCCGGCAAGATCGGCATCATCGACGACATCGCCTACCAGACCAACCTGCTGGCCTTGAACGCCGCCATCGAAGCGGCCCGTGCGGGAGAGCATGGCAAGGGTTTCGCCGTGGTCGCCGCCGAGGTGAGGAAGCTGGCCGAACGCAGCCAGGTTGCCGCCCAGGAGATCGGGCAACTCGCGGACAGCAGCGTGAAAACGGCCGACCATGCCGGCAAGTTGCTGGACGAGATGGTGCCGAGCATCAAGAAAACCTCGGACCTCGTTCAGGAAATCGCCGCCGCCAGCCAGGAGCAGTCGGCGGGCGTCGGTCAGATCAACGGCGCCATGGGGCAGCTCAACAAGGCCACGCAGCAGAACGCCTCGGCCTCCGAGGAACTCGCCGCCACCGCCGAGGAGATGGGCGGTCAGGCCGCGCAACTCC
>JALHNN010000572.1 GCA_022843505.1 Sulfuritalea sp. | reverse complement strand
GTTAGCCGAGGATCGTCAGCACGATGCCGGTGAGCACGCCGAGCACGGCGAGGAATTTCTGCCGGCTGTTGACCTCGCCGAACAGCAGCAGCCCGCCGGCGAAGGCCACCAGCACGCTGCCCCGGCGCAGGCTCGAGACCATGGAGACGAGCGCGTCGGGATTGCGCAGGGCGTCGAAGTAGACGAAGTCGGCCAGCAGCAGCGCGAACGACACCACCAGGATGCTCCAGCGCCAGTGGAAAACGTGGCGTTGCCACAACCGCAGCTTCCAGCCGACGGCCAGCGGCAGGAACAGCAGGGCCAGGTAGATGGAGAACCAGCACTGGACGGTGGCGGCGTCAAAGCCGGCGCGGCCGAGCAGGAACTTGTCGTAGAGCCCGCTCATCGCGCCCAGGAGCGTGCCGGCGACGAGGAATCCGAACCACTTGTTGCGGTGAAAGTGGATGCCCTCGCGCGAGCCGGCGAGGGAGAGGCCGACAAAGGAACCGAGCGTGATGATGATGCCGAGGCCCTCGAGCCAGCTCGGGCGCTCACCCAGCACGAGCACGGCGCCGAGGAGCGTCCACATCGGGCCCGTGGCGCGGACGGGCGAGGCGAGCGACACCGGCATATGTTTGATCGCGAAATAACTGCAGACCCACGAGGTCGCCACGAGCGCGGACTTGGCCAGCAGCAGCAGGTGCTGGTGCCAGGTCAGCGGGCTGACGAGCAGCGTGGCGGGCAACGTTCCCGGCGCGGTGTGGGCCACGGTCATGAGCAGCATCCAGACCGTGGCGCTGCAGACGTTGGCGAAGAACAGGACGGGCAGCACGGCGTTGTCGCGCACGGCATGCTTGGTCCCCAGTTCGTAGAACCCGAGGAGCAGCGCGGACAACAGGCTGGCGGCGATCCAGTGCATGGAGGGGCGAGATGTGACGCCCGAGGGCGGACCCCGCAAGGCCTCACTGCATTGGTGACACGCCTGGGGGCGCGGGGTTATTCCGGCAAGGTCTTGCGGAGTTCCTCAAACAGGAGCAGCGAAGATATGGCGGCGGTGACGGGGCCGCGGTAATCCTCAGGCAGTTCGGGGGAGAACCAGACCGCGCCGTCGTTGATCACCTCCACGGCGGCAACGGGCCGTCCAGCCAGCTCGAAGACGTAGCCGGTGGTTTCGCCAGAGACAAAGAACGTGCCGGCCAGCCGGTTGATGCCGCGCACAACGACCATGCGCGCACCCGTGCTCAGGTTGCCCTGGAGCGGACGGTCGCGGGTTTCTTCCAGCTTAAGGACCCAAACCTCCTCCGGCCGGACGGTGGATTGCAGGCGGGCCCCGAAGCCCGACTTGTTGCGCAATTCGATCTCCAGGCCCACGGCGAGCGCCCGGCGGCGGACATTGGTCTCCGCCTCGCCCCGCCACTTGTCGCCGGTCCGGTCCGCGAGCGCAAAGCCGTAGGATTGCCGGGCCTTCGCGCCTTCATACATCAGAATCTGCAGGCTGCTGCCCTTCGTGAGCGAGCGCCGGACATCGCGCACGGTGAATTCGCCGAAGCGGAGGGTCTCGAGCCGCTTCCAGCCCTGACGGCCCTGCACGGGCAGGCGTTCCGCCGCCGCCAGCTCGGGGGGCAGCGACATGGCGGCCAGTTTGAACTTGGCCGAAGCGGAAGGTGCGAGAATCAGCAGACCCAGCAAAAGAAGCGTGATGCGGTGCGGCATAAGGAGGATGATTGATCCCACCATACTACGAGAACCCGGAATTCGCCTATTGGCCGATGGGCGAACGTGCTGCTGTTGCGGGGTGATGTCTTCGGCCTTGCCCGGGGCGGGGCGCATTGCGTATACCTTGCCGCCTTATGGGACGCCAATGGCTTCATGCGAAACGCGCGATCGTCAACCTGAAGAAGGGCCAGACGGTCGGCAAACTCGTCAAGGAAATCACCGTGGCCGCCAAGCTCGGCGGTGGCGACCCCGCCGGCAACGCGCGGCTGCACGCCGTCCTGGAAAAGGCCCGCAAGGCCAACGTCACGCGTGAGGCCATCGAGCGTGCCATCGCCAAGGGCACGGGCTCCGGCGGGGACAAGAGCTCCCTGGACCATGTCGTCTTCGAGGGCTACGCGCCGCACAAGGTGCCGGTGGTGGTGGAGGTTTACACGGACAACCACCAGCGGACCGCCCCGGAGATCCGCAATCTCTTCAAGAAGGGCGTGCTGGGCGCGGCCGGCAGCAACAAGTTCCTGTTCGACCACGTCGGCATCGTCGAGGCGCACACAGCGGACGCCAACGCGGACCTGGAGGCCGTGGCCATCGAGGCCGGCGCCAATGATTTCAGCCCGCTGACCCACGCGCAGAACGATGACATTCCGGAGGGCGCCACCGGCGCGCACTTCGTCACCGACCGCACCGCGGTGCACGCGGTCTCCGTCTGGCTCAAGCAGCACGGCTGGCACGTCATCACCAGCGAGATCGGCTACGTGGCCAAGCAGTATCCCGTGCTCGACGACGCGCACCGCGCAGTGCCTGCTTTGTGATGGTCGGTGTGACACGACGAACACGGGGCGACCTGCCGCACGGCGTTGGGAGACGTGTGACACGATGCACATTCCGTCGTGGCATG
>JALHNN010000571.1 GCA_022843505.1 Sulfuritalea sp. | reverse complement strand
CGCTCTTCCGATCTTTGGGGTGCACCAGGAGGGGGTTGACAGCCCCTGCTGGCCGTGAAATCGGCGAAAGTGCTCGCTCAGGCGACGAGTCGCGCCGTGTGCCTGGCGATAATCCATTCCTCGTTCGTGGGTATCACGCAGACGGCTATCCGGCTCTCCGGACTCGAGATCCGGGTGGCGTTCCCGGTGTTTGCCCCAGCGTCGAGCCGCACTCCCAGCCAGTCGAGGCCGGCGCACACCGTTTCGCGCACCGGTGCGCCGCGCTCGCCGATGCCGCCGGTAAACACCAGCGCGTCGAGGCCGCCCAGGGCGGCGGCGAGCGAGCCGATTTCGCGCACGATGCGGTAGCAGAAGAGCTCGACCGCTTCGCGCGCCTCGGGGGCGGCGGACTCCAGCAGGATGCGCATATCCTGGCTGATGCCGGAAACGCCCAACAGGCCCGATTCCTTGTAGAGCAACTTGGTCAGCGCGGCCGCATCCATGCCGCGGTATTCCATCAGGTAGAGCAGCACGCCGGGGTCTAGGTTGCCGGTGCGGGTGCCCATCATCAGGCCGTCCACGGCGGTGAAGCCCATGGTCGATGCCTGGCTCTTCAGATTCTTCATGGCGCACATCGAGGCGCCATTGCCGAGGTGGGCGACGATGACGCGGCCGCGCGCGCGGTCGCCGTCGATCACAGACGGCAGGGCGGCGGCGATGTACTCGTAGGACAGCCCGTGGAAGCCGTAGCGGCGCACGCCCTCGGCGGTGATGGCGCGCGGCAGGGCGAAGAGCTGGGCCAGCTCGGGCTGGCTGCGATGGAAGGCGGTGTCGAAGCAGGCCACCTGCGGCACGCCGGGGAGGGCGGCGCCCAAGGCATCGATGCCGGCGAGGTTGTGCGGCTGGTGCAGCGGCGCCAGCGGTATGAAACCGCGCAGGGCATCCACCATGGCGGCGTCGAGCACCACGGGTTGCGAGAACTTCTGCGCGCCATGCACCACGCGGTGGCCGACGCCGGTGATGGTCCAGCCCGCCTCGTGGCCGTGCAGCAAGTCCACTAGCAGGCGCAGCGCCGCCTGGTGCGGCGTCCTGCCGGGGGCATCGAGGTCGAGGTCGCTGTCGTCGAGCACCCGTCCGGCGGCGTCCTTGACCTTCAGGTGGGCCGGTTGGCCGGCGGCACCGATGCCGTCGATCTGGCCGACCAGTTCCGGCAGCTGCGGAATCTCCATGCCGCGGGCGAAGAGGGCGAACTTGATCGAGGACGATCCGGCATTGAGGGTAAGGATGGCGTCTGCCATGGATCAGGCTTTCTTGCGCTTGGCGTGGGCCATGACCATGGCCACGGCGGTGGAGGCGGTACGGGTTTCTGCCGAGTCGGCGCGGCTGGTCAGGACGATGGGCACGCGCGCGCCGAGGACGATGCCGGCGGTCAGCGCGTCGGCCAGATATTCGAGCTGCTTGGCGAGCATGTTGCCGGATTCGATGTCGGGCACCAGCAGGATGTCGGCCTGGCCGGCGACGGCCGACTTGATGCCCTTGGTGCGCGCGGCGACGACCGAGATGGCGTTGTCGAAGGCCAGCGGGCCGTCGAGCAGCCCGCCCGCGATCTGGCCGCGATCGGCCATCTTGCATAGCGCGGCGGCATCGAGCGTGGCCTGCATCTTCGGATTGACGGTTTCCACGGCGGCAAGGATGGCCACCTTGGGATCGGCGATCTTGAGCATGTGGGCGAGGTCGATCGCGTTCTGCACGATGTCGATCTTGTCTTCGAGGTTGGGCGCGACGTTCACCGCCGCATCGGTGATGAACAAGAGGCGCGGATAGGTCGGCACGTCCATCAGGAAGACGTGGCTGATGCGGCGCGCGGTGCGCAGCCCGGTCGATTTATCGATCACCTCGGTCATCAGCTCGTCGGTGTGCAGCGAGCCCTTCATCAGCGCCTCGACCTGGCCTTCGCGCGCCAGCGAGACGGCGACTTCGGCCGCGGCGTGGCTGTGGGCGACGTTGATCAGCGTGCAGCCGTAGAGGTCGAGCGCGTTGGCCTCGGCGATCTGGCGGATCTTTTCCTCGGGACCGACCAGGGTGGGGATGATCAGGCCGCGGTCGCGCGCCAGCAGCGCGCCCTTGAGGGATTCGGCATCGCAGGGGTGGGCCACGGCCATCGACACCGGCGAGAGGCCGCGGGTGATTTCCAGCAGGTGCTCGAAGCGGGCCTTGCGCGTTTCGGAGAGCTTGAAGTCGGGCAGGTTGGCCTTCGGTCGCTTGACCTTCTCGGTCGGTGCCAGTACCTCGGCGGTACCGGTGATCACCTTCTGGCCGTCCTGGTTGCTGCAAGTGCAGTCGAAGACGATGTGATGGTTGCGAGGGAACTTCTTCTCGCAGGTGATGGTGACCGTCAGGGTGTCGCCGACGCGCACCGGGTGGGCGAAATGCAGGGTCTGGTCGACATACACGGTACCCGGGCCGGGGAACTGGGTGCCGAGCACGTTGGAGATCAGGGCGCCGCCCCACATGCCGTGGGCGATGACCTCGCGCAGCATCGACGAATGTGCGTACTCCGGATCGACGTGCGAAGGATTGATGTCGCCGGACATGATGGCGTACATCTGGATGTCTT
>JALHNN010000570.1 GCA_022843505.1 Sulfuritalea sp. | reverse complement strand
CGCGCAGCCGACCTGGGTCGACACGCACACCCCGTCGCGCGGCAGCAGCACGCTTTCCACGGTTCGCCCGTCGGCGAGTTCCAGCAGCAGGCGCAGCGAACCGTCGGCGGCGGGATGCTCCGCCCCAACCCGCAGCAGTGCCTCAAGCTCGCCGGCGATTGCCGGCAGGGCGGCGCGCAGCGATGCCGGCAGGAAGCGCTCGGGGTCTACCGGACCGTGGTCCAGCGGCAGGCCGCGCGTCCAGGCACGCAGGATGCGTTCGGCATGGAGCGGCCGGGCGCCGCTCGCGGCGAGGATCTGGCGCAGGTGGTGAATGTCCATGACGGGGCGATGCTACACCCGCCGTACCGCCAGCGCCGACTTTCCTTGGCCACGGTAATATCGGCGGCGTATTCATCCGCACAAGGGAGGACTTCATGAGCACGCACGAGAACAAGACCCGGGTGACCATGCTCACCGGCTCGTATCGCATCAAGGGCTACATCGACCTGCTGCCGGGCGCCCGCGTCACGGACTTCATGCGCGAGGCGCGCGAGTTCGTCGCCGTCAGCGACGCCGAAGTCTACGAGGCGGAAGTCGCCGGTCGCCAGGTGTTGACGGCCCCCTTCATCGACGTCAACCGCGCCCACATCGAGATCATCACCGTGGGTTGAGCGCCGTACGCGGCGCGATGCGGCCGGGCTTGCCCCGCCGGCCCGGGAGCCGGAGGGATGGTCCTCAGACGCAGCCGGTGGGCTTGGGCATGCCGGCGTAACGCGCGGCCTGCTTGGCCGGGCCGTAGGGGAAGAGGTCGAACAGGTATTTCTTGTCGGAAAACTGCTCGCCCAGGTCGCCGCCTATCATCTTCGACATCACGCGCAGGTTGGGCGCGGTGCCGTTCTCGGCGTAGTAGTCGCGGATCCAGCGCAGCACCTGCCAGTGCTCGTCGCCGAGCTTCAGTTCGTCGCGCTCGGCCAGGGTTTGCGCCACGTCCTCGCTCCAGTCGTCCAGGGTCTGCAGGTAGCCTTCGGCGTCGGTTTCGATTTCACGGCCATTTACGTTGATCATTTGTTCTCTCCATTGGGGTTGGGATGCAGGCGGAAGCAATTACCTGAGTAATTTTGTCGGATTATAAGCAAATGCTTAATCAGATGTAAACCCCCTGTGTGGTCACGCCACTATGGACGTCCCCAATCCAAATCCGGATAATTCGGCCATTGGATTTTTGATGGCCTGCGTAGGGGGCGTCCCGGCGCAGGTCAATTTTTTCTCTGGAGTCTCTTATGGCCGCTGTCATGCCGAATCTGGCAAACTCGCCCGCCGCCCAGCGGCTGCTCCTCTCCGGCAACGAGGCCGTCGCGCGCGGCGTCTGGGAAGCCGGCACCCGCGTCGCCGCTGCCTATCCGGGCACCCCGGCGACGGAAATCCTCGAGTCCCTCTCCCGCTATCCCGACCTGCATGCCGAATGGTCGGTGAACGAGAAGGTCTCGATGGAAGTCGCCCTCGGCGCCTCGATGACCGGCGCCCGTGCCTTCTGTGCCATGAAGCACGTCGGGCTGAATGTGGCCAGCGACTGCCTGATGACCATGACCATCACCGGCGCCTACGGCGGCCTGGTGATCGCCGTGGCCGACGACGTCGGCATGTCCTCGTCGCAGAACGAACAGGACTCGCGCTTCTGGGGCCGCTTCGCCCACATCCCGGTGCTGGAACCCGCGGATTCGCAGGAAGCCTACGAGATGACGAAGCAGGCCTTCGTGCTCTCCGAGACCTACGAGACCCCGGTGCTGCTGCGCCTGACGACGCGCATCTGCCACGTCAAGGGCCTGGTCACGGTCGGCGAGCGCGAGGCGCACGAGCCGGCCGGTTTCGTCAAGAACCCGCAGCGCTGGGTGATGGTGCCGGCGCATGCCAAGCTGCGCATCCCGAGCCTGTTCCAGCGCGACGAGACCCTGCGCGAGGTGTCCGAGACCACGCCGCTCAACATCCTTGAAGCGGGCACGGACCGCAGCGTCGGTTTCGTCACCTCGGGCCCGGCCTACATGCACGTCAAGGAAGCCTTTCCCGACGCGCCGGTGCTGAAGCTGGGCCTCTCCTACCCCTGGCCGCCGCAGAAACTGCGCGAACTCGCCGCCATGTGCGACAAGCTGGTGGTGGTCGAGGAAACCGAGAAGATCCTCGAAACCGAACTCAAGGCCGCCGGCATTGCCTGCCACGGCAAGGACATCCTGCCCAGCGTCGGCGAACTCTCGCCGCAGGTGCTGCATCCGGCGATCGATCGCCTGCTGGGCAAGCCGGTGCCGCCGCCGGCGCCCGCGGCCGCACCGCCCAAGCTCTTCCCGCGGCCGCCGACGCTGTGTGCCTCCTGCCCCCACATGGGCATGTACTACACGCTGTCGCAGATCAAGAACCTGATCGTCGCCGGCGACATCGGCTGCTACACGCTCGGCGCCGGACATCCCTGGAACGCGCTCGACACCACGATCTGCATGGGCGCCACGATGGGCGTGGCGCTGGGCATCGACAAGGGACGCGGCGCGGTCGACCAGAACAAGCGGATACTGGCCGTGATCGGCGATTCGACCTTCATGCACATGGGCATGCAGGGCCTGCTCGAT
>JALHNN010000569.1 GCA_022843505.1 Sulfuritalea sp. | reverse complement strand
GGCCGCCATCGCCGGCGCAGCAGGAGGCTGCGCAGTTCCTGTCGGAGCCTGCCCGGGGACGGCAGCCGGTCGCGTCTGCGCGAACGCGCCACCTGTCGCAAGCAGGGTCAGCAACCACGCGGCCCCACTCAGAACCGACCTGGCAAGCATGTTCTTGGAATTCATAGTCGCTTTCACTTTGTCCCTATCCTGACAACGCCGCGCCTGGTCCCGGCCCACACGTTTCCGCCCGGTGTGACCGTGATGGCATAGACATGTTCGTCGAGCAGCCCGTCCTTGGCACTGATCGTCCGCCAGGCAGTCCCGTCATAACGCGATACCCCCTTGTTGGTGCCGAACCAAAAGACGCCCTTGTCATCCTGAGCCATCGAATAGACAAGATTGCCGGCCAGGCCGTTCTTGCTCGAAAGACTCGACCACTTCTTGCCGTCCCAGCGACTGACACCGCCGCCCCAGGTCCCCGCCCAGACACTGTTGTCCTTGGCGATGAGAATGGAGAAGACGTAGTTGGGATTGTAAGTTCCCATTCCGTCTGCCTCGATTGCCAAATCATGCCGCGAACGGGTGCCAAGACCCGTGTTCGTGCTCGCCGGCAGGGCTTCGGGGTTGTCGGCGCCCAGGCCGTCCTTGTGCGTCCACGACTTCCAGCGCTTGCCGTCGAACATCGAGACCCCACCCTCGGTACCGAACCAGACTCGGCCATCGTTATCTACGCCGAGGCCATACACCCATTCGTTGACCAGTTCCTTCACATAAGTCGTGAATTTTCCGGTCTTGACATTGAAACGGTTGGCACCCGCCCATGTCCCGATCCACAGATCGCCGTTCTTGTCGTTGGCAAAGGAATATATCCAGTAGTCGGCAAGGCCATGCATCGGGAAGTAGGTCTTCCACTTGCCGTCCTTGTACCGCGAAGCCCCACCGGCGTTGGTACCAAACCAGGTGTAACCCTGCGAATCGATACCCAGCCCGAAAACATACTCGTTCGCCAGTCCGTCATTGCGCGTGAATGTCTTTCGCGGCGTGGCGGTCTTCAGGTCGATTTCCAGGGCCCCGACCGAGGTCCCGACCCACAAGGAATTGGCTTTCCTGTCGAACAGTAGGGACCTGACATAGGTGTTGCTGCCGGTTTCAAAGGTATCTACGACCTTCTCGGTACCCTGCGCGAGGGCCACACCGGGCAAGAGTCCGAGCACGGCAATGGTCGACACCAGTTTGCGAAATAAACTCCCGTGCATCGGACAGACCCTTTCAGCGCATTGTTCGTGCGTATTGCAGCACGTCCAGAATTTCGTCGTTGTTGAGCATGCCCATGAATGGCGGGCAGACATTCTTTCCCCTCTGTACCCGCTGCACCAGAACCATGTCCGGCTGCATCAAGCGCTCCTTGGTCACGAAGCTGGGCGCCTGCTGGATCGTTGGCACCCCGTTCAAGCCGTGACATGTCGCGCAACGCTGGTTGTACAGGCGCTGCCCTCGCGCCAGGTCCAACGCCTGGGCGCCTGCAGAGAAGCCAAGAACAAGTATTCCGAACGACGCCAGTGCAAGCCGGGATTTCGATTTCATTTCGCTTCTCCTCTACGACGCTTCTTGGGCACCTGCGGTTTCAGGGCGTCGATCTTCTTCTTCCACTCATCCGCCTTCGCGACGTCAATCGCGAGTCCGTAGTCGCCCGTGCGATAGGATTTCTCAAGCACCTCCATGGCCCGAACGAACCCGAGGTCCGCGGAACGCGTGATCCAACTCAGGGCTTCCTTGCCCTTGCGCTGATCCTCGGGAATGCCTAGCTCGCCAAGCATGTATGCCTGGGCCATCGCGGAAATCGCCGGCGTGTAGCCGCGCTCCGCGGCCTTTTCCAGCCAGGCTTTGGCCTCGACATAATCCTTCTTGCCGCCGTCGCCGGAGAGCATGCCGGCGAGACCGAACATTCCTTTAAGGTTTCCTGCCGCCGCGGACTGCCGGTAGTACTTGAGCGCCTCCTCGGACATCTCGGCGCCGTTGAGTATCCACGCGAGAGTCTCCGCCGCCTCGTTATGTCCCGCATCGGCCGCCTTGCGCAGCTCCGGGATCGCCGAGACATAATCTCCGCGGTTGAACCACTTCATTCCTTCCGCATAGTCCTCGGCAGGACCGGCGGTCGCCAGCCCGCTGGCGCCGACGACAAGCACCGCCACCGCAGCGAATCTCCGGAGCCACATTGCCACAATCTCCTTTCCAGTCATTCCAGTTACCTCAAGCATGCAACGGCGCAGGCGCGGCAATCGAACGGTCAGTTCGCCTTCAATGCCTCGAACTCATCCAGCTTCCTGTACAGACTCGACAACCCGATCTCAAGCTGCTGCGCTGCCGCCTTGCGATCACCGCCGCATTCATCCAAAACACGCAGGATGATATCAGCTTCCGCACGGCGAACCTGCTCCCTCAGGCTGCCCCCGGCCATCCCGGGTTTCTGGTCCCTCGGCGGCCGGTTGCCACGGCCGGAAAGGCCCGGCGGAAGGTCGGCAATCGTGATTCGACCTCCATCTGCCATGATGAACGCCCGGCCAAGCACGTTTTCCATCTCCCTCACGTTTCCCGGCCAGTGATACTCGAGAAGCAGCTCTTC
>JALHNN010000568.1 GCA_022843505.1 Sulfuritalea sp. | reverse complement strand
CAAGGCGGCACAGGCGCGGCACGAAGTACGCGGCGTCCGCGCCGCTGCCTGCAAGAGTCGGCGCCGGCGCTGCGGCGGCAGCGGCAAACTCGGCCTCGACCGCCGGCCACAGCTGGGCCAGCAGCGAATTCGCCGCCGGCGCGGCCAGCGTGCCGTCCTCCTTACGCATCGCCACCGCCAGCAGATGCAGGCGGCGCACCGCGCGCGTGACGGCGACGTAGAGTACGCGCGCCGCCTCGTTGGCGGAACGTTCGCCTTCCAGCCCCTGCAGGAAGTCGTACAGCGTCGGCTCGCCCGCGCCGCGCCGGCGCCGGCGATTGACCGGCGCCGCCAGCAGGCGCTCGCCGGCTTCCAGCGGCAGGCTGTCCCAGACCAGCAGCGGCGCATCCGGCGGCCGCGTGCCGCGGTGCAGCCCGGGCAGGATCACGGTATCGAACTCGAGGCCCTTGGCCTTGTGGATGGTCATCAGCTGCAGGCGGCCGTCGGACCCGGCATCGGCCGCGGCGAACAGGCGCGCCATGTCGTCTTCGAGGCTGTCCAGCGCAAAGCGCCCCGCCGCGTCGAGTTCGTCCAGACGCTGGAAGAAGGCCCGCGCATCGGACGCTTGCGATCCCGCGCCGAGGCAGGCCGGCCCGCCCAGCTTCTTCCAGGCATCCTCCACCCAGCGCCGGCGCGACTGACGGCCCTGCCCGCCCAGTGCCTCGTCCATGACGTCGCACAGGTGGGCCAGGCGTCGCCGGCCGTCGGCCGACAGGCGCGCCACGCGCGCCGGATCAGCCATCAGCGACCAGAGCGTGGACTCGTGGTCATCGCCGGCCAGCGCGTGCAGGTCGGCAAGCCTCAATCCGCACCAGGGCGCGCGCAGGATCGCCAGCCAGTGCAGGCGGTCGCCGCGATGATGCAGGGCGCGCGTCAGCGAGATCAGGTCTTGCACGGCCTGGCGTTCGGAGAGCGCTTCGATTTCGACCGCGCTGTAGCGCCAGCCCGCCGGATGGCGGCGGATCGCCGCCACCAGCGCGACGAGGTGGCTGCGCGCGCGCACCAGCACGGCGATCTGCCGCGTTGGATCGGCGCGCCACTCGGCCTCGATCACGGCCACCACGCGTTCGGCTTCGAGCCGATCGCCGGCCTCGCCCTCGCCGCCATCGCTGCCCTCGATGATCAGGGCATGAACCTCTACGCCGGCATCGGGCAGGTCTTCGCGCGTGGCGACGAAGGGCCGGTAAGCGATCTCGCCGCGCAGCGGTTCGTCATGCGCCGGGAAGAGTGGCGGGAAGGCGGCATTGATCCAGTCCACCACCGGCGAGCAGGAGCGATTGTTGCGCGACAGGCGCAACGGCGCCAGCGGCAGGCCGCCGATGCCATGCGTCTTGGCGCGCAGGAACAGCCCGACCTCGGCCTTGCGGAAGCGGTAGATCGACTGCATCGGATCGCCGACGCAGAACAGCGTGCGGCCGTCGCCGGGCTGCCAGCCGGCGGTGAGCCGCTGCAGCAGTTCGACCTGGGTCGGGCTGGTATCCTGGAACTCGTCGACCAGCAGGTGGCGGATGCGCCAGTCGAGGCGCAGGCCGAGTTCCGTCGGGTCCATGTCCTCGCCCAGCGCGGCGATGGCGCGCGCGGCAAGCTCGCCGAAATCCACTTCGCCGGCCTCGCGGAACACCAGCCACAGCTCGGCCGCGGCGAGCTTCATCAGCCGCGCCAGGGCGCGCACGATGTCGTCATCCTCGTGTTGCGCCGAGGGCAGTCGGCGCAGGCGCACCAGCGTGGCGACAGCATCCTCGTCCAGGCCCGCCAGCGCAGTGAGCATGGCGTCCTTCTGCGCCTTGAATTCCTTGCCGGCGGGGAAACCATTCTTGACGTTGACCGCCTTGCGCGCGGTATCGTCCAGCGTCAGCAGGAAGGCGGCCAGCGCGCGCCAGCGCGGCAAATCGCTACTTTGTGCGGACAATGCCCTGTAGGAGCGAGCTTGCTCGCGATCCGCTGTGTTCGCCAGCAAGCTGGCTCCTACGGCATCGCAAGCGGAGGACCAAATCGCGGCTGGCGCCGAATCCGGCCCGAGGTTGGCCGCGGCAAAGCGCGCCAGCGGCATCCATTGCGCCTGCCAGTCCGGGCCCAGGATCTGCTCCGCGCTGGCGAGTTCCTCGGCCAGCATCTCTTCCAGCGCGGCGGCGATCGCCGATTCCGGGTGATCGAGCGCGGCGCCGGATTGCAGCAGCGGGCGCCATTGTTCGCGCCGCGCCAGCATCGCCACCAGCAGGCCGATCAGGCGCTCGGCGTCGTTGTCCATCCACGCCAGGGCCGCCGCCACGGCGCTTGCGTAGTCCGCAGCCTCGGCACCGTCCTCGAGGTGGTCCAGGGCCCGCCGCGCGGCTTCGCGGTAATGCCGGCCGGCATCCTCGACCGTCGCCGGCTGCGCGCCGAAGCGCGACAGCAGCGGCATCTGCCGCGCCAGCCCGGCGCACAGGGCGTCGATGGTGGTCAGCCGCAGCCGACCCGGCTGGGTCTCGATGCGCCAGTCGCGCTCCGCCGACCGCGCCAGCGCCGCGCGCGCCAGATCGAAGGTGACGCGCTTGTGCGCGGCCTCGGGCGGCACCCCGCCGCGCGAG
>JALHNN010000567.1 GCA_022843505.1 Sulfuritalea sp. | reverse complement strand
GAGTATTACCGCTGCCGCGTTGTGCACCAGCGCTCGCTTGACCACTTCCCGCGGGTAGACCGAGGTCTGGGTCAGCGTGCCGCGAAAGAGTTCTTCCGCGACGATCAACCGGTTCCTGGCGTCCATCCACAGGCACATGAATACTTCATGCTCGTAACCGCCGATCCGGCCACACAGGAATGTCGAGGCAGCACTGGGCGAGGCCAGATTGATGCCTGTACTGCTCATGTCTTCCTGCATTGCACGGATGTAAAGCTCCTTCGCAGCGGCGATTTGCGGCTGCGCCTCGTAAGACGTCCGCTCTTCGCCTGCAATGAAGCTTGTCTGTCGTGCCGACCTGATCCCGAAAATTTCCGAGAGGGGACGTGTAGACAGGGCGCGACCCGCCGGGCCACAGAGAACCGCCAGCAAATCGGCATTGGTCATTTCAATGGTGCGCATTTCCATTTTATTTGCCTTTCAGGAAATGGGACCGTGCGCATCCCCAGGGGGGCGCATACGGCCCCTGAGGGAGTAAATATGGAAGCCGCCGAAGCCACTCCCATCTTTTAGAAACGTGCTGCCTGCCATCCATGCCAGACCTGGACATGGGAGGCGACACGCGAATTACTCATCGCGCATCTCCACCTCCTTCAATGTCTGGGTACCCGCCTTGAGAATCTTGTCCGCCGCCGCAAACACTCGACGCGCCGACTTTTCCGGGAATTCCTTCCCATCGAGCCAGCTCTGGATGTAGCCCCGGCTTTCCTCCATGCCTGGCAACCCGAGGGTCGCGCAGCACAGGTAGGCCGTTGCCTCGGCTTCAGCCTCCTTGATGCATTTCGGCATCGTCGGGCCATCGGCCATCACTCCCGTCTCGTCACCCGTGGCCGTGTGGCCAAGCAGGTGATGCGAAACTTCGTGGAAAAGTGTCTTCCATGGCATCGCGGCAACAGGATTGACAGCCACCTCGCGGACACCGCGTTTGGCATATCCCTGGCAGTTGCCGTCGATCATCTCGAACGGAACTTCCCGAATATCCAGCACGCCAAGCGCCTTTGCTTTGTCCCACTCCGGCGTCCATACCTCCGGCTGGAGAGCCTCGCCTTCCGTCTGGTCGAGACTGAACCAGTTGCGCTTCAACAAAAAAATCATGTAAGCACTACCCGTCCCTTCTTCCTGGGTGACTTCGTCCTTGTCCTTTCGCTTGACCGTCACCGGCATGATGAGGGAAAGGGCCTTCTCGCCTTTCTTGACCTTTCGGCCCAGATTTTTCCAGCGATTGAAGCTGGCAATGGGAGCGAGCGGAAGACCACGCGCCGCCAGTTGAAATGCCGCAAGGATTGCGTTACCCAGCGAGTAGTCGTGAAATACCGAGTACGCCTTTGACAGCGTTCCGGGTAGCGTCAGTGCCTGTTGAAGCAGGGCGTTCCAGTCAGGCTTTTCCATGACCGGCCTCCCTGACTTCCTTGATCCACCAGTCCGACACACCGAGATACTTTCCGGTCACCGGGTGAACGTCGATCAAGTCGGCACTGGCTTGCCATCCGCGCGGAGCGCGGCAGGCACGAACATCGCCGCGTCCATTGAACCGCCGCCAGCGTGTCGTTCCATCTTCATAGTGATACATGCTTGCCTCCAGACGAAAAAACCGCCGAAGGCACCAAGCCCGTCGCCGGGGTCAATGCCCCGGCGGGGTTGTGAATGACGACCAGTTGCCTGAGCGTCGTTGATTGCTGATTGTTTCGAGCGGCCAGCTACCGCCTATGACACCCCTGGATTACCCGGGAGCGACAATTTTGCTTTCCACAGCGCACCTCGCGATGCGCTCTGGAAAGCCCGCCTTTCGGCGGGCCCTGGTTTCATGCGATTTCCTTCAGAAGCCCCTTCTCCACGAGCGCCTTGAGTTGTGCGCTGAGTATCTGGACCAGAAGCACCGATCCCTTGAAAAGAAGCACCCGTTTCCCGTCCGCGAGTTCTGCGACGGTCTGTGGTCCCAGGTATTGATATTTCATGATGCCCTCCTGTTACGAGGGATCCCCAACCCAATGCATCCGGGCAGGGTTTCAATATCAACCGGGCTGACGTCAGCATTCCTGTCCATGGCGTCACCTCCTTCACGCGACGCGACGCATGGCATGTTCAACGGATTGCAGGGAAGGAAAACCTGCCTTGCCGTCACGATTGAGAATGTCGAGCCAGTCCAGTGACTTCTGACCTGCAGGAATCTCACCCGCAGGGACAATGGCACTGGCCTTGATACCCCGCTCCCAGAGCCTTTGGACCAGCCGTCTGGCTGATTCCTGACCATGCCCTCTTGGATGTTGCGCCGAGGGCTGATCCTTGTCGGCGAAGACCAGGATCTGACTCACGCCGGGTGGCGGGTAAAAGTTCTCCAGCAGATACGCGTTGACCGCGCACCAGACCGGCATCTTCGCCCCTTCCATTACCGCGAGAGCCGTCTCCAGACCTTCTGCCACTGCCAGCACGGCGCCCGCCTCCACCAGTCGGATTACTCCGCCCGCCAGCTTCCGCTGACTTGGATACCGCATCAGCTTCCTGGGAGACTCGACGGGGGCCTTGTAGCCGTCCGCCGTCAGGTAGGTACGATGAATGGTGATGGCGTTGCCG
>JALHNN010000566.1:2212-2612 GCA_022843505.1 Sulfuritalea sp. | reverse complement strand
CCGCCGTAAAGAATGCTGCGGGCCTCGACCATCGAGGTCGTCACCAGCCCGATGTCATCCAGGTGGTCGTTCCAACCCGGGTGCTTGCCAAAGGCCCCGAGAAAAGCCCGGGGGGCGTTGGGCACGCCTTTCCAATCCTCATTCAGGAAAAACTTGGCGAAGTTGTTCATGGCCGGCACGGAGGCGACGCAGCGTGATTATCGCGCCGCTGCCGGCCATTGCTCGACGGCCGGAAGAGCCTGCTCGAAGCTGACGGTGACCGGCAGCACCAGCTCGGTGCCCCGGTGGTTCAGGCGGATGATTGTGTCCCACTCCTTGCCGTCGCCGCGCCGCACCGCGTTTTGCTGGAGCTGGCGCAACACGCCCCAGGCGGGGCCGGGTTCCACCGCGGCATCGGCGA
>JALHNN010000566.1:0-2202 GCA_022843505.1 Sulfuritalea sp. | reverse complement strand
CGACCGACTTCGGGCCGACCGTGGTGAAGAACTCGATCCGTGGCAGCGGCGCCGCGACGTTGAGCTTGTTGAGCGCGAGGCTCTCGGGCAGACCTGACAGCGGGTAGCCACGGTCGCCCACACGGGTGGATTTGAACGCCTTGGTGATCGCCTGCTTGGCGCCGCCCGAGCCGAGCACGCGGGAGATGATGGTTTCCTGTTCCTGGTCGCTCGGCAGCACGAGCGTCACCGCCGCTGGCGCACCGTCGGCTCCGGTGAGCTGGCCGGCGAACGCCGCCATCGCCTCGAGCCGCTTGAAACGGCTCTCCAGCGTGCGCCGTGCCTCGGCGGACAGGCCGGCAGCCGCGGCATCCGCGCGGACCTTGGCGAGCAACGCCTGGGTTGCCTTGAGTTGATCGGCCGTGAGCGGAGCGCCGGAGCCGAGCGGATAGCCCAGCGTGTCGGGGAACGTCTTTTCGAGTTCGCGCCGATAGGCGTCGACCGTGGCCTCCGCGCCTTGGGTGGCCGCCAGCTCGAGCAGCGTGCGGAGCCCGGTGGTGAATTCCTGCCGCAGCGCGCCGGTGTATTTCGCGGAGCCTTCGCGCACGGAGGCCAGGGTGGCGGACTGCTGCGCGAGCGCCACGCCGAGGCGGCCGAGGAGCGAGCCGGCGTCCGGCGACGGCGCCATGATCTGCATGACCTCCGCATAGGCCTTGTAACGCGTGTCGTAGATGGCGGTGCCGTTCTCGGCGATCAGCGTGAAGACATCGACGTCGGCGAGCTGGGCCTCGTCGGAGGCGGACATCAGCTGCCCGAGCTGCGTGGAGACCTGGGTGTCGAGGGTGGCCAGCCGGCGTTCGAGGTCGCGATAGAGGGTGAAATCGGCGGCGGCGCCGGTCGCGGCGGCCGCGGCATCGGCGGCGGCCTTTTGCTTGAGCAGCGCGGCGCGGATTAGCTGCGAAGCCTGGCCGGTCTCCTCGCGCAGGCGCGTGACGATGGCGCGGTAGCTCGCGTCCAATGTCACGTTGTCGCCGCTGACCCCGGCCTTGGCCTTGAGGTCGGTGACGAGCTTGTCCACGGCGGTGCGGCGGGTGGCAAGGTCGCTCCAGGCGGAGAGCAGGTTCTCGCTCCAGGCGGGGGTGCGGGGTGCAGCGATCGCCTTGAGGAAAACCTTCTCCGCATCGGTGTAGCGCACCAGCGTGAGCCGGCCGCTCTGGATGGTCTGGATGGCGTCACGCAGGCCGCCCTGGGAGGCCTGCATCGCGCGGTCGAGCGAATCCCACCCACGGACGATCGGCTGGTTGTCGCGCAGGGTCGCGCCGCGGGAGAGCCAGGCCGCGGGCCACTGGCCGCGACCCGCGCCGCCGCGGAAATAGGTCCACTCGTGGATCGACATCAGCTTGGCCAGCGTGTCCTGGCCGCCGGCCGTGTCCTTGAGCGTGGGAGCGAGCAACGGGTTGAAGAAATCCTCGGCGGGATAATCCGCGTCATAGCCGGCGAGGCCCTTGAGGTGGATCGAGCCTTCGAGGCGGATCAGGGCCGCGAGGCGTTCCGAGTCGGCTGCGCTCCAGCCGTCCGAATTGATCAGGCGGTCGCGGTTGGCCTCGACCACCGGGGCGATCACGCTGGCCTCGAAGAGGACGCGTTGCGCCTGGCGCCGGCTGGGGTTGGCCTGCATGGCGAGCGACTCGATCGGGTTGAAGACCGCGGGGATCTTCAGGTCGGCGCTGGCCAGCTGCTGCAGCTTCTCATGATACTCCATGATCGGCAGCTGCGTGTTGGCGTCGAGCTGCACGATGTCGTTGCCCGTGTATTCGAGGCGGTTGTTGACGATCGGGCGCCACTTGTCGCCGGACCAGTTCTCGGCGAGGGCGCCGGCGCGCCAGTAGTCCAGCTCGCTGCCGACGCTGGTCTTGAGCGCGCGGTAACCGAGCCAGCTGATGCCGATCACCGCAAGGGTGCCGACGGCAACCACACCGCCGAGGATGCGCTGGCGGTTCTTGATCAGCTGCGTGGTGTTGGTCGCGCGCGTCACCAGGCCCTTCTCCTTGAAAACCTTCTGGAGGAAGAGGTCCTTGAGGAAATACGAACGCTCGCGTTCCCACGCCTTGCTCGCGGGCAGCTGGTCCTCGCTGAGGCCGAGGGCCGCGGCCAGCTCGGTGTCGAGTTCCTTGCCCTCGGTGAGGGCGGAGGTGAAGTAGATGCCGCGCAGGAAGAGCGGTT
>JALHNN010000565.1 GCA_022843505.1 Sulfuritalea sp. | reverse complement strand
CGCGGCATTGTCGGCGTTCTTGATGCTCAGCTGCTGTTCGAGATAGGCGCGGGCGGAGATCAGGGACGCAAGCAGGCTGCCGGCGAGGGCGAGCAGCATGCTGACGATGATGGCGAGCCAGAGTTGGCGATACATCGACATGGCGTGTCCTTCCTTACGTTTTCGTGGGGTGCATGGTCAATCGAAACCTTCCTTGCGTGCGCGCAGCAGCAGGTCTTCCCAGCGCGAGAGCTGGCTTGTGCCGCCGGGCCCCTTGGCGGAGTTTCCGGCAACTCCGCTCCAGATGGCCTCGCTGTTGAAGCTGAAGACGGGATGCAAGTCCTTGCGCTTCGAGGCCGGCAGGATTTCCGCGACCAGATTGTCCAGGACCAGGGGTTCGGCGTTGGGGGTCGCATAATAGGCCAGCACCATATGCGCCTGCAGGCGCGGCCCGGTGGGGCCTTCGAGGCGCGCCTTGACATATACCAGCCGCAGCTTGGCCAGCGCGATTCCCGAGTCCTTGAGGGAGAAGTACTTGATGATCGCGAAATCCTCGCAGTCGGCGCGGCCCTGGCCTATGGTTTCCAGGGGGGTCGCCCAGTAGTCGCTCTGGTTGTAGATGGCGATGTCTTCGTCGAATTCGACGCGGCTATTGACGAAATCGTTCACCTTGCGCAGCTTTTCCAGTTCGGCCGCTTTCCTGGCCTCGGCCAGGCTGGACTGCCATTCGCGCAGCACGGCAACCCGCGCCGGCCCGTAGCGAGCGAGGATTTGCCGCTCGAAGTTGGCAAAATCATAGGCCCAGACGGCGGACAGGAAAACGGCCGGCAACAACCATCGCCATGCTCGCCAGCGACGGCGCAAGTTGGCGGTATGGGGGGGTAACAGGCCTGTACTCACGCCGCAGGGAAATATTGAAGTCTGACTATAATCGCACGTCCTTGCCCAATAATCCGGATTCAGGCTTGATGTTATCGATGGCAGGCGTAAAGCGAGTGGGATGGCTCGTCGCGATCGTGCTTGCCATGCAAGCAGCGCGCGCGGATGCGGCCGCCCATCTGACGCTGCAGGAAGTCGTGCAGAAGGTCGTCCTCAGCAATCCGGAAGTGCTTTCGAAGTGGCATACCTACAAGGCCGCCGCAGGGGACGTCGACGTGGCGCGCGCCGGTTTCCTGCCCAAGCTCGACTATACCTACGGAACGGGCCGGGAAAGCTTGAAGCAGCCTGGGGTAGCCGACCGCGAATTCAGTCGCAGCGGCCACACGCTGACGCTCAACCAGATGCTGTACGACGGCTTCGCCACCTCGAGCGACGTCAAGCGCCTGGACAAGGCGCGCCTGACCCGCTATTTCGAACTCGTGGATGCGGCGGAGAATGCCGCGCTCGAAGCCGGGCGTGCTTATTACGATGTGATGCGCTACCGCCTGCTGCTGCTGCTCGCCGAGAGCAACTACGTCGAGCACCGTGCCAGCTACGAACAGCTGCTGCGCCGCGCCCAGACCGGCGCCGGCCGGCGCGTGGACGTCGAGCATGCGGCCAGCCGCCTGGCGCTGGCCGAACTCAACCTGAATACCGAGGCGGCCAACCTGCACGATGTCATGGCCCGCTTCATCCGGCTGGTCGGCGAGCCGCCGCCGCCGGTGATGTTTCCCCCATCCGGCCTTGCGGCCGACTACCCGGCGAGCGAGTCCGATGCCCTGAAGTTGGGGTTCCGCCAGAATCCGGCCCTGCGCGCGGCAATCGAGAATCTCGAATCAGCGCAGCATGACATCGAACTGCGGCGGGCCGGATTCCACCCGCGGCTGGATCTGCGGATGCGCAATGAATCCACAGCGAACTATCAGGGCGCGCTCGGAAACCGGCAGAACAATGTCGCGGAAATCGTCTTCAGCTACAACATCTTCAATGGCGGCGCCGACATGGCGCGGCAGCAGGTCTATGCCGAGCGCCGGAATCTGGCACTGGACCTGCGCGACAAGTCCTGCCGTGACATCCGCCAGACCCTGTCGATTGCCTACCACGACGTGGAACGCCTCAAGGCGCAGCTTTCGAACCTCGACCTGCAGGTGAGTTCGATCGAAAAGACGCGCGATGCCTACAAGGCGCAATTCAACATCGGCCAGCGCTCCCTGCTGGATCTGCTCGATACGGAAAACGAGCTGCTCAACGCCCGGCGCACGGCGGTGAACTCGGACATGGACCTCGGGATCGCCTACCTGCGCACCCAGGCCGGAATCGGCCGGCTCCTCGAATTCCTCGGGGTGCGTCCGCGCGGACTGGACGATGCGATCCATCGCGAACTTGATGCCGGCGGGGAAGTCTGCCCGCCCCAGGCGCCTGGCAGCTACCTCGTCGACCTCGAGGCGCTGACCGCCCGGGCCATGGCCCAGCTGGATGCGAACAGGCCGCCGGGTGTCGCGATTCCCACCACGCCACCCGCGCTGCCGGCACCCAATCCCCCGGCATCGGCACCCTTGTCCTATCCGCCGCCGATGCCGGCGCCGCGCCCCCAGGGCGGGGCGGCTCCAGGTGCGCTGCGGGAACCGCCACCGCGAGTTGCCGCCCTGACGAACGAGGTGCCGCCAGCGCCTGCCCTCGTCTCGGCGGCGCCCGCCCGAGGCGAAGGCGGCGAGTCGTC
>JALHNN010000564.1 GCA_022843505.1 Sulfuritalea sp. | reverse complement strand
TGCGCCTGTGTCAGGCCCAGCGCCTGCGCCGCCCAGACCTGGCCGCGCGGCACGCTTTGGATTCCCGAACGCATGATTTCGCAGAAGTAGGCCGCCTCGAAGGCGGTGAAGGTGATCATGGCCGAGGTTTCGGCGCCCACCGGCGTGCCGGTGATGAAGGGGATGACGAGGAAGAACCAGAGGATCACCATCACCAGCGGGATCGATCGCATGGTGTCCACGTAGGCGCCGGCCAGCCACGACAGCGGCGCGATCGGCGACAGGCGCGCCAGCGCCAGCAGGGTGCCGAGGAGGATGCCGCCCGTCATGGCGAACAGCGTCAGGCGCAGTGAGAACATCAGGCCGTCGCGGATGAAGGGCAGGCTCGGGCCCCATACCGAAAAGTCGAATTCGCCCATCTCAGTTGTTCCGGCGCGCTTCGCGACGCGTGAAACGTCTTGGTTGTTGGCGGCTTATGGGGGCGCCAAGGACGGCAGGTGCCCGGCTCCGTCCATGTCCTCCGTCGCGGGCTGCGCCCGCTCCTCCTCCTTTACCTCGCTGCAACGGCCCCCCACCGCTCTTGGCGGGATACGTTCTTGCCTTGCGACCGTCGCACTGCAACAGTGTCACCAAATGGGGTGGGTGGGGCGTCCCCCGCAGCTAATAAAATAAGGTGGTGGGGCCCGCCGGCCAGCGACGGATTACTTGAGCGGCGGGGAAGCCCCCGCCCCCCCGAGCCGACACCAACCACGATCCCACGACAGGTTTCATCCTAGCTCGTCCGCGCAATCAGACCCGGCACGCGGGTGCGCGCCTCGATCCAGGCCATGCCGCGATTGGCGGCGAAGGCGCAGAGGAAATACAGCAGGGTCACCGCGAGGTAGGTCTCGATGCCCTGCTCCGAATCCTCCTGCATCTGCCGCGCCTGGAAGGTGAGTTCCATGACGCCGATGGCGAAGGCGAGCGAGGAGTTCTTGAACACGTTCATGAATTCCGAGGTCAGCGGCGGGATCACGATGCGCAAGGCCTGCGGCAGGATCACGTGGCGGTAGGCCTGCGGCAGCGTGAAGCCCAGCGCCAGGGCGGCGTCGCGCTGGCCGCGCGGCAGGCTGCCGACGCCGGCGCGGACCTGTTCGGCGACCCGCGCCGAGGTGAATAAGCCGAGGCAGAGCGCGGCGGTGACGAACTCCTTGGCCGGCATCTCCTGCTTGACCCACAGGCCCCATTCCGGCGGCAGGAACTCCGGCACGACGAAGAACCAGAGGAACATCTGCACCAGCAGCGGGATGTTGCGGAACAGCTCGACCCAGGCCGTGCCCAGCAGGGCGATCGGCCGCGACGGCGCGGTGCGCAGCGCGCCGACCGCGATGCCGATCACCAGCGCCAGCACCCAGGCCGTCAGCGACACCGCCAGCGTCCAGCCCAGGCCGGTCGCCAGCCAGTCAAGATAGGTTTCTTCGCCGCCCTTGACCTGCTCGCCGAAGATGCCCCAGTTCCAGTGGTAGTTCATGCGCCGCCCGGGATTTCCATCGCCGCGTCCTCAGCGCCGACTTTCCGCCTGCGCGCGTCAAAAGCTTTCGGCGGGCGCGTCGCTAGGCGACTCGATCAGGAACTTCAGCAGCTCGCTCATCGGGAAGTTCAGGTTCACCTGCTTGGGCGGGATCGGCGCCATGAACCAGCGGCTGTAAAGCTTGTTGATCTCGCCGCTCTTCATCAGGCCCTTGACCGTGTCGTCGACCAGCTTCTTGAACTCGGGATCGCCCCGGCGCAGCATGATGGCGATGGGCTCGATGCTCAGCACCTCGCCGACGATGGCATAGTTGTTCGGTGCCTTCGAAGTTGCGATCAGGCCGGCGAGCAGGTTGTCGTCCATGACGAAGGCCACGGCGCGGTCGGTCTCCAGCATCAGGAAGGAATCGGCGTGGTCCTTGCCATAGACCTCCTTGAAGTCGATGCCCTTGCCCTTCTCGTGGGCGCGCATCAGCTGCACGCTGGTGGTGCCGGTGGTGGTGGCCACCGGCTTGCCGCCGAGCTGGGCGAGCGACTGGATGCCGGAGGCCTTCTTCACCGCCATGCGCACGTTGGTGACGAAGGTGGTCGGTGCGAAGGCCACCTGCTTCTGCCGCGCCTCGTTGTTGGTGGTCGAGCCGCATTCGAGGTCCACCGTGCCATTGGCCACCAGCGGGATGCGGTTCTGCGAGGTCACCGCCTGGTGCTGGACCTTGAGCGCCGGCAGCTTGAGCTTGGCCTTGACGGCATCGACGATGCGGTTGCAGATGTCGATGTGGTAGCCGATGGGCTGCTGCCTTTCGTCGAGGTAGGACAGCGGATACGAGGACTCGCGGATGCCCAGGGTGATGCTGCCGTTGTCCCTGACCTTCTTCAGCGTGCCGGAATCCTGGGCGAAGGCCGGCAGGGCCAGCAGGGCGAGGAACAGGGTGGTGCTCAGGCGGCGGTGCATGGATGTCTCCTTCAGGGGGCTTCGGTCAGGTTCTGCTGCTGCAGGGCCCACATCTGGGCGTACATGCCACCCTGGTCGAGCAGTGCGCGATGCGTTCCGCGCTCGACGATGCGTCCGGCGTCGAGCACCAGGATCTCGTCGGCGTTCATCACTGTAGACAGGCGGTGGGCAATGATCA
>JALHNN010000563.1 GCA_022843505.1 Sulfuritalea sp. | reverse complement strand
CGGCATCCCCTACGACCCGCACTGGCCCTGGCATGCCGCCGCCGCACTCGGCGCCACGGTGGAAGCGCCGCGGCAATACTGGCGCTTCCCGCCGCGCGACCTGCGGGAACTAAGTAGTCAACGCGTAGAAATACGAGTATCCCGGAGCCCTTCGCAGGCGAGAGAATTGTGGGGCGGGAAGAGACCCTGGTGCAGACCGGGAGTAAATCCTGCGGCGCGAATGTCTCAGCCTCCTGTCAGTCCTCAAGGAACACATAGCCATGACCATAACAATACGAATGCGCCTTGCCGCCATCGCCGCCCTTTCGCTCGGCACGCTGGCCCTGATCACGGTGATCTTCCATTTTTCGCTGAGCCGCCTTGCGGCGCTGCAGGACGAAGGCTTCGGCAAGACGCAGGTGCAGAACTCGGCAACCGAGGCCAAGTCCCTCGGCAGCCAGTTCTACCAAGTCATCGCCGACGCCATCATCAACCGCAACCTTGCCGAGAATCGCAAGCTCTTCGATGCCCTGCGCAAGGAAGCCGACGAGGATCTCGCCAGACTGGCCAAGGAAGCCGATACGTCCGAGGAGAAGGCCGCGGTCGCGGCGACGCAAAAGAACCTAGTCCGCATCGTCGAGATCTACGAAAAGCGCCTGTTGCCGACCTTGAACGAAAAGAACGTGGTGGCTGACGAACTTGTCAAGATCGATGGCGAACTGGACGCCGATGTTGCGGCGATCGGCGCGCAGATGGCCAAGGTCGCCGAAAGCATGGGTCGCGAGGCAACCGCGGCTGACCGCGAGTTCGATGCCGTGCGCCGCCAGGCACTGTTCACCACGGCGGTCGTCAGCGCCCTGGCCGCAGCCGCGTTGCTGGCCATCACGTTTCTGCTCATCCGTTCGATCATGAAGCCGCTGCTCCAGGTGAAGGAAACCACGCTGCGTCTGGCCGAGGGAGACCTGACGGTGACGATCGACGAGGTCAGCAAGGACGAGATCGGCCAGATGCTGGCCGCCCAGCAGAACCTGATCGCCAAGCTGAACCAGATCATCAGCGAAGTGAAGGGCGCGGCCGACGCGCTGGCCAATGCCTCCGGCCAGGTCTCGGCCACGGCGCAGTCGCTGTCGCAGTCGAGTTCCGAGCAGGCTGCCTCGGTCGAAGAGACCACCGCCAGCATCGAAGAAATGACCGCCAGCATCACCCAGAACACCGAGAACGCCAAGGTCACCGACAACATGGCCACCCAGTCCTCAGCCCAGGCCGAACAGGGCGGCTCGGCGGTCAAGGAAACCGTCGAAGCCATGAAGTCCATCGCCGGCAAGATCGGCATCATCGACGACATCGCCTACCAGACCAACCTGCTGGCCTTGAACGCCGCCATCGAAGCCGCCCGTGCGGGAGAGCACGGCAAGGGTTTCGCCGTCGTCGCCGCCGAAGTCAGGAAGCTGGCCGAACGCAGCCAGGTCGCCGCCCAGGAGATCGGGCAACTGGCTGGTTCCAGCGTCAAGATGGCCGAGCAGGCCGGCAAGCTGCTGGATGAAATGGTGCCGAGCATCAAGAAAACCTCGGATCTCGTCCAGGAAATTGCCGCCGCCAGCCAGGAGCAGAGCGCCGGCGTGGGTCAGATCAACGGCGCCATGGGGCAGCTCAACAAGGCCACGCAGCAGAACGCCTCGGCCTCCGAGGAACTCGCCGCCACCGCCGAGGAGATGGGCGGTCAGGCCGCGCAACTCCAGGAACTGATGGAGTTCTTCAAGATCGAGGAGCACGGCGGATCAAGAGTCGGCGCTGGCGGTACGGCGAAACGTGCCGGTCCGGCGCCGACCAAGACAGTGGCCTCCAAACCCGCCAAACACATGGCACGTCCCACGGCAGTTGCGGCCGCCGAGGGCGATTTCGAACGCTATTGACGCAACGGACGCCGGCCAATGGCCGGCGGGACAGGGTATCGCGTCCCGGGGCGCGCAGGCGTTCCCCGGAGCCTCGTTGCCGACCCCCGCTCAGTTGGACATCAGCACCGGTACGGTCATGTGCTGCAGGATGTAGCGCGTGCCGGCCCCGCGGCTGACGAAGGGGAAACCGATCTGTCCGTGGGCGCCCATCACCAAAAGGTCGGCGCTGCGGTCGCTGACGCGGTTGAGCAGCAGGTCCATGATGCCGAAGTCCTCGACCACCAATACCTCGGGCTTTGCCGTGATGCCGTGGTCGGCGAGGTGGCGCACGAGTTCGGCGCAAGAGGCATGGGCATCCTCCTGGCGCGTGGCGAAGGAAAGCACCCAGGCCTCCTCGCAGCCTTCCAGCAGCGGGAGCGCGTCATTGACGGCGTGGGCCGCTTCGCGCGCGTCGTTCCAGGCCACCATCGGCCGCCTGCCGACGGCAGTGAAATCGCCGGCATAGGGCACCACGAGCACCGGCCGGCCGCAGCCGAGGATCACTTCCATGACGAAGTCCTCGGGCAGCAGCGTGTTGCCGCCGTGCTCGCGCTGGCCGAGGATGACCAGGTCGGTGTGGCGCGCCTGGTTGGTGACCTGGCGCAATACCTCGGCATCGCTGCCGCGATTGACGTCGATCCACTCGGCGTGCGCCAGGCCGGCCGTGGCCTTTCCGAACGCCGACCGGCTGGCGTCGCGGGCCGCGACGTATTCGG
>JALHNN010000562.1:1598-2632 GCA_022843505.1 Sulfuritalea sp. | reverse complement strand
CGACGGCGTGTGCTGCGGCCACAACGGCGTCGTGTGGCTCAACGTCCGCGTCCACGGCCGCGCCGCCCACGGCTCCACGCCCGAGGCCGGCATCAACGCCCTCGAGCAGATGTCCGCGCTCGTCCTCGCGCTCCACGGCTACAAGCAGCTGCTCGCCCGGCGCACCTTCCGCGCGCCCGACGGCCGGCGCATGCACCCGACCATCAACCTCGGCGGCGTCTTCGCCTCCGGCGAGGGCGGCAAGGTCAACACCGTGCCCGCCGCCGCCAGCTTCTCCATCGATCGCCGCGTGCTGCCCATCGAGAGCGTGCGCGCCGCCGAGCGCGAGCTGCGCGCCTGGCTCAAGGCCGCGGCGAAGAAAATCCCCCAGTGCCGGATCACCATCGAGAAGATCTCCGACAACCACTCCTGCTACACCGCGCCGACGCACCCGCTGTTCGCGGCCATGCGGTCAAGCGTGGCGCGCGTCCGCCGCCGCCCGGCCCGGTTCACCGTGTCAACCGGCTTCAACGACATGCATTACTTCGCTTCCGTGCTGAAGCTCCCGACCCTCGGCCATGGCCCGAGCGGGCTCGATTACCATGCCGTGGACGAGCGCGCCCGGCTCAAGGACCTGACCGACTCCGCGAAGATCTACGCGGATTTGCTGATGACGTTCCGCGGTTGAAAGGTGGAACCCGGCCTCCGGACGGGTTTGTTCGATCTGGTTCCTGAAAGCAGGCCTCACATCCTGAAAACGCGTCCGGAGGCCGCGTTCCACCTCAAGGCAGATTCGCCAACACCCGCCGCGCCACCGCCGCGATGATCGCCCGGTTCCGCGCGTGTTCCCGGCCGTCGGTGAAGGTGACAATGATGACGCGCCCGCCGTCCGGCAGCCCGATCAGCGCCGCGTCATGCCGCGCCCAGCTGACCCAGCCCGCCTTGGACCAGAGTTTCATGCCCGGCGACAGCGCCTGACCCGTGAAGTTGACGCTCTGGCTGTCCGGATCGGCTGAGCTTGTGAACGGATCGCGCGCCAGCAACTCGAGCATCTC
>JALHNN010000562.1:0-1588 GCA_022843505.1 Sulfuritalea sp. | reverse complement strand
CCCGAGCGCGCGGGCGTGATGCACCCGCCGGTGGCAATCTCCGTCAGCAGGCGGGCGGTGTCGTTGGTCGAAAGATAATTCCGCGCCGGCGGATGCGCCTTCATGTCCTGGCTCTCGCGGCCGAACGGTCCGTCACCCCACGTTTTCCGGTTGGCGTTCACATTTCGGTAGCCGAGCGAAGCGAAATAGCGGGTGACCGCCCCGCGCTTTTCGTTCCAGGCCTTCAGTTCATCGGGCGACAGTTCCGGTCCGCCGGTCGTGTCCGTGAGGACGTCGACCAGGTGGTTGGTGGCGTCGTTCGACGAATCGACGATCATGTCGCGCATCGCCCGCCGCAGTTCGGGGGTGTCAGAAATTCTGCCGTCCTCCAGCCACCGGTGGGTGGCGGCCAGGAAAAAGAGCTTGATGACGCTCGCCGGGTAGAAGCGCTCGTCGCCGCGGTAATGCGCCTGCACCGGGGCCGGGCCGCGCAGGTCGATGACGGTCACCGCGAGCTGTTCGGCCTTGAGTGCCGGACTGGTGAACTCGGCCCGTGTCTCTTCCGCGGCGCGGCGGATCACGTCGTCGAGCGGCGTCGCCGCACCGGTCAGGACGGCCAGCAAGAAAAAGGCGGGGGCCATGGTTTTCATCTCAACCCTTCAAACCCTGGCGGATCATGCTCACCGCGATCGCGGCGAGCAGCATGGCGATGATCTTGGAGATGGCGCGCATGCCGGTGGCGCCGACCTTGCGGCCGAGCCACTCGCTGTAATGCAGGGCCAGCACGACGAGGAAAAGGTTCGCCGCCAGCGCCACGAGCGTGACCACCAGCCCGATGGCCTCGTTCTGCGCCAGCACGAGCAGGGTGGTGATGGACGCCGGGCCGGCGATGAGCGGCATGCCGAGGGGCACGACGCCGAAATCCTCCGGCAGTTTCTCCGGCTCGGCGGCCGACTGCACGAGGTCCTTGGCCGCGAGGATGAAGAGGATCAACCCGCCCGCGATCTGGAAGTCGCCCACCGAGATGCCGAGCGCGGCGAAGATGCTTTTGCCGAGCAAGAGGAAACCCAGCGCCACGAGCCCGCCGGTCCAGACCGCCTGGTCGGCGATCTTCTGACGGCGCTCCGCCGCGATGTTCTGGCCGAGCCCGAGGAAGATGGCCGCGAGCCCGATCGGGTCGATGGCCACGAACAGCGGGATGAACGCCTGCAGGAACTTGGTCAGCCACTCGAGCATGGCCGCAAAGGTGCGCGGCGCAGCGCAAGGTGCCAAGATTCAAGTTGAGGACCCGGCTCCAGCTGGGCCGTGCCCGCGAAGCCCATGCCACGTTCGCGGCCCAGCTGGAGCCGGGCCCTCCAAAATACTCAAGCCTTCCCCAGCAGGTCGCGGATGGCGCCGCCGACCGCCGGGTGCGCGAACCTGAAGCCGGTCGCGAGCAGCTTCTGCGGCGTGCACCGCTGGCCGTGCAGCGCGAGGTTGCCGTCGGTGTGGAAATGGTGCTCGGCGATGAAGCGCACGACAAACTCCGGCGCCGGCGGAACCCAGGGCCGGCCGGCCGCCGCGCGCAGCTCGCGCATGAACTCGGCGTTCGTCACCGCGCCGGGCGCGC
>JALHNN010000561.1 GCA_022843505.1 Sulfuritalea sp. | reverse complement strand
AACCCCATGCGACGCCTAGGAAAAGCATGAAGGCGATGAAGGGGCTGCCGGCGAGAAACGAGAATTTCAACTGGATGCCCACCAGCGCGCCGAGGACCGTCGGCACCATTGAAAGCGCGAGCAGGGCATAGGTATTGCGCAGAACGCGATGTTGTTGTGCAGCGATATCCTGCGTTGCGGTCCGCGGATAAGTCTGGATGTTCTCCATGGTTTTGCTTGATCTCCTTGGGAAGGGAACGCGCTTTTTGACCGGGTTGTGGTCAGGGAGTTCCTGGCAGCACGGGCGACGCGATTATAAGGCGGCCCACGACCGACTGAAAGGGTCCAGTGCGCGCCCGGCATATCCCGGCCACGTGTCACGGCCATGTTGCGGCTGCCAGACGATGCGTCTATGCTGACCCGTCCATCGGACGGGAGTTTCCGTGGCTTCGCTAGATCGAATTCGCACCGACGGTTTCCGTCGCTGGTATGAAAGGCAACTGATCGAGTGCCACGCCTGGCTTGTCAGCTGGTTTCTCGGTCTGATCGTCCTGGTCAGTGGCATCGAACTGGCCGGTGCCGGCAGCGGTTCCCGATTCGGCGGCATGCTGCTCCTCGTCGGCGGCCTGGCCGTCACGCTTTTCAGTTGGTCGCGCTACCGCCTGTTGCTTGAAATAGCGGAACGCCTCGGCGAACAGGCGGTTTGCCCGAACTGCGATGCCTACGCCAAGTTTTCGACCGTGGCCGCGGGTCCCATTCCCCTTCCGGATGGAGGCGATCCGGCGCTCGAGAACCATGGTGGCGGTATCTGGTTGCAGGTAAAATGCAGAAAATGCGGAAACGAATGGATGTTGCGTTGATAACGACATGGACGTGGAAGCGACCAAGCCTACGAATACCGGGCCAAGCCAATGCCGGGCGCGACAGTTTCGATTGATCGCGACCTGTGCCTTCCTTATCGTTTCACATGCCGCGGTTTGCGCCGAGGTGGTGAACATTGGCAATGACAATTCCGCGTCATTTTCCGAAACCGGAATGGATCGTTCCGCCGAGCGTCACTCCCAAATGATGCCACTCCGCGCTTCGTCGGTGCTGGGCCAAGCGCGACGGTTTGGCAGTGTGGGCACCGTGTCGGCCCCAGCTCGGCCTGCCACTCGTCAGGTCACGTTGGCTTCGATGTCGCGCTTGCGCCTCGATCCGACGTTGCCAAGCATGGCGGCTCCCGCGTCCGGAACCCGGCGGGCGCTTCCCGTTGGGGAATTGAATCGTGAGGGAATTGTTCGCGCCAGGGCCCTGCAGATTCGCGATGGCGCGTTTTATCTCGTGGGCAGCTATACCGATCACGAGGGAACGGCGCAAGTCGACGGCGATCTTGCCGTGAGCGACTGATCTCCAAGCTTGCCGGGATTACAGCCCATGGAAAACCCGGTTCGTTCGGTCTATCGCTTGATTAGCGCAGTCGCGACGTTCTTTCTGCGCGATCCCCGGCTTTTCCTGAAGTACATTGCGGTCGGCGGAGCCAGCGCGGCCATCGAGTTTTCGCTGTTCACGCTGTTTTATGTCGTACTGGCGTGGCCGCTGCTGGTGGCGAATTCCTGTGCCCTTGTCCTCACGCTGTTCTTTCATTTCAACATGCAAAAGCGCTGGACGTTTCGCGACAGTCAGTCGATGCGGCGCCAGCTTCCGCGCTATCTGCTGATGGTTTCAATCGCGGCAGCCATGAACAACGCATTGATGTACCTGTTCGTCGCGGTGCTAGGCATCGCTGCGCTTTTGGCGAAGGTGCTGCAGATCGGGCTGGTCTTCGGATTCACATTCAGCTTTAGCCGGTTGGTCGTGTTCTCTAGCCAGGCGCGGTGACCCAGCCACGGGGGGATAGCTGCAAGCCAAGGCGCCCCTTGCTGGATCAAACCATCAAGTCGCGCTCAGCCGAGGGCTGAAATGCGGCGCGGTCAGTCGGGCTTGCGGAAAATCAGAAACATTTCCCCCGGCAGCCGCAGCGTGATGTTCCCCAATGCTGAAGCAAGTCCATGGAATGCTCGAGGCTTGGTGCAAAGCATTCCACTTCTCAACGCTAATCACTGGCTCCAACGCTTACTGAACTCTGGAAAAAACGAACAGCGGATAATTCTCCCAGTCCATCGTTGTCTCGCGCGAGGCCGGAGGGGTAAGCAACTTCGCATTCGGGCCGTAGCTCGACAGCAATGCCCCGGCTTGCGCTGCCCAGTAACTGGTATAGAAACCGGATGACCACCCGGTTCTCGGATGTGGTGCTGGTGGCAGTTGGCTGCTCAGCATCTGCGGACTCAGTCGTGCAAAACTGCCGATCACGAATACCTTATGGCCCGAAAGCAGGGTGCTCTGAATTTGCTCGAGTTCGCGCGCTATGCCTCGCCCATCCATCATTCTTTCTTTCAGTATATCCATGCGATGCACCGAATGCCGTCCCATGTCCGGAATGGTGATCCACTGTTTGTCGCCTCGATAGAGGTGGTTGAAGGTAATGCCTACATACCATTCCGTGATGACAACCATGTCTTGCGGACCGCCCTCGCGTTCGATGGCGGCGATCAGGTCCGGCATGTTGGTTGCGCGGCGTTTAAGCTCTGCGGGCGCATTGGCCGCTGCTGCTATGCCTATGAGTAGCGCGAGC
>JALHNN010000560.1 GCA_022843505.1 Sulfuritalea sp. | reverse complement strand
GGTCGACTGGAGCAAGGGTGGCGCCGGCAGCGGCCTGTATTCGCGCGAGTGGCAGCCCGACCCGGTGCAGGGCTACTGGGACCCGGACCGCTTCTACCAACCCGTGGCCAGCGTCGAAGGCGTGTTCCCCGCCGCCGAATGCATTGCCTGCCACGAAGCGCTGACGCCGGGCATCGTCGCCGACTGGCGCGACAGCCGCCACAGCAAGCCGGCGAACCGCGCGCCGGTGGCCTGCCCCGACTGCCACGGCGCCGACCATCGCCAGCTGCGCATGCCGACACCCAAGGTCTGCGCCGGGTGCCACGCCGTGCAACACGAGGCCTTCCAGTCAGAAAAGCAGTACGGCTTTCCCAGCCATGTGCTGGCCATGGAACGCGCCACCGACAGCAAGCATTTCGTGGACAAGCCCAAGGCGGAAACCACGGCCTGCGTGCAATGCCATTCGGTGGCGACCAAGTGCGATTCCTGCCACACGCGCCACCGCTTCGACGCCGCCGAGGCGCGTCGGGCCGAGGCCTGCACCACCTGCCACAGCGGCCCGCCGCATCCCGACGACGAGACCTACTTCGCTTCGGCGCACGGCAAGCGCTACCTCGCCGACGCGCAAGAGACCGACTGGAGCAAGCCGCTGGTCAAGGGCAACTATTCCGTGCCAACCTGCGCCTACTGCCACATGAGGAACGGCCAGCACGTGGTGGCCGACAAGTCGATCTGGCAATTCGGCCTGCGCCAGGTCAATCCCAATACCGCCGAGAACAAGGTCAAGCGCGAGCGCTGGGTCGAGGTCTGCATGGATTGCCACGACGAGGACTTCTCGCGCCGGCAACTGACAGGGATGGATCGCGAGCGCGAACGGGCCTGGCAGGGCCTGAACCAAACGGAACGCCTGCTGCGCGAGTTGAGGAGCGAGAAGGCGATCTTTCCCGCCGCCGGCGAGCGGCCGCCCTACCCGACCGACTGGATGGAGGCCTGGTTCCCGAAGGAGCGCATCGGCTTCTTCGAAGGCCAGGCCTCGAGCTTCTACAACGTCTCGCCCATCGAGCGCGATTACTTCGAGATGTGGTACTTCGCCAACCTCGGCGCCTACAAGGCCGCGGCACACGGCGCGCCAGCCCTGGTGAAGGAAGGCCACGACGCGCTGGCCCATGCCGGGAAATCCATCGCCGCCCAGGCCGAGACCCTGCGCGCCAAGGCGCGCGGTCCGCGCCCCGACCCGCGCCCCTTGTGGACGGAGGGCGAGTACACGGCGCACAACAGGAAGCACAACTGATGCGCGCCCTGGGCCTGTTCCTCTTGTGCCTGGTCGCCCTCCCGGCAGCCGGCAAGACTTGCATCGACTGCCACGCCGGCGCCGCCGAGCGCAGCTGGGCGCTGTCCAAGCACGGCGTCATCGCCCGGATCGAGGCCGGGCGCGAACGTCGGCGCGCCCCGGACTGCGCCGGTTGCCATGCCCTTGAGGCCAAGGCGCCGGCACCGAATCACTACGGCCGCACGCTGAGCCGGGCGCGGGCGCGCGAGGCGGCAATGGAAAGCTGCCGCGCCTGCCACTCGCCGCGCTACACCACGGAACAGAATGCCGCCGCGGCGCGCGGCCTGGCCATCGGCGAAATGAAGCGGCGCGAAGCCGAGGCGCTGCTGGTGGCGGCACGCGAGGAAAGCTCAGGCGCGGAACTGGCGCGCATCGAGATGCTTTTTGCCACGCTGCGCGACGAGACCCTGCGCGACCTGCGCTTGGGCCTAGGCCACCAGTCGCCCGACTACCAGTGGTGGCTGGGACAGGCGGCGCTCGACGGCGGCCTGCTGCGCATCAAGGGCGCGCTGGGCGAGGCGCGGCGCGCCCGCGCCGCGGAGGCGGCGGCGGTCAAATGAAAGTGCTGTCTCCGGCAAAGCCGGAACGGTATCCCGTGCGGACGGCGCCGGCGCTACGGCGCATTGCGCCGCCTGGAACTCAGGAATGGCCGCCCACGGTCGGCCGCGGCAGCGAAAAGCTGCCCAGCAATCCGGCGATGCCGCGCCACAGTCGGGGGAGCAGCCAGACCATCAACGCCACCAGCAGCACCAGCAGGCCCAGCATCACCCAGGGATGGGCGAACATCAGCCACAGGCCGGTCAGTACCACGACGTCTTCACCGGTAGAGGCGGCGATGTTGCTGAAGGGCTCGGGCGAGGTGTTGATCATGGCGCGGGCGCTGGCCTTGGTGAAATGCGTGCCCGCCGCCAGCGTGCCGCCCAGTACCGCCATCGCGGTCTGCCATTCGAGGCCCTGGCCACCGAACACCATGGCCGCCAGCGCCGCGCCGGCCGGAATGCGGATGAAGGTATGGACCGTATCCCAGGCCGTATCGAGCAGCGGAATCTTGTCGGCGAAGAATTCGACGAAAAGCATCAGGCCGGCGGCGCCGAAGACCAGGGGGTGCTGCAGGATGCGCAGGCCGGGCGGCAGTTCGGCGATGCCCAGGTAGCCGACCATGCCGACCACGAACACCACCGTGTACAGGCGCAGGCCGGCGGCCCAGCCCAGCCCGGCGGCAAGGGCCAGCAGTCCGGCAAGGTCCAGCGGCATGTGTGTCAGGTCCATGGCGGCTCCATTACTCCAGCGTCAGGCTCACCGCGTCACTATAGCGCGTCGCGGCAA
>JALHNN010000559.1 GCA_022843505.1 Sulfuritalea sp. | reverse complement strand
GAAGTGGGAGCACCCGCACTCCATGCGTAGAGCGTCATCTCGCCGAGGACTTCGTTGGTCTGGCGGTCGATCACCTTGACTGTGCTACTCGCCAGCCAAAGGGCGCGCTCTTCGGGAACGACGTGATCCTCGTAGGTGACGGCGTAGCGTGGGGCAGGATCGGGGGCGGGGGTTTTATCGAGCATCCAGCGATAGATGTTCAGGTCGTATTTCGGGTCCTTCTCCATTGCCATCTGAACACCTTTGGCGGCTGTGTCCTTTCGTCCGACAACCTTCTGCGACCCCGATACCCGATACCGCTTGCCGTCCTTCTCGTCGAGGACGTCGACGTAGCGGTAGCCGGGAAGATTCGAAGGGTTATCGGGGACGATCTTGGTATTGATGTATCCGCGGTACCTAGCAGTTACCGGACTATCACGGAGGGATGACTGCTCCCATCCGAGAAAGGTAGTAATGAATTCGTCCTCTGTTGCCTCCAAAGCAAACGCCGCCCCCGGCCACATCCGGTCCGCCCATTCGCGCTCCCCCGCTTGGGGTCTCACTTTCAACAGCAATACGCCTTCAACGTCCGACACCGTCCTGTAAATCTTTTCGCCCGCAGCGATCTTGCATTTTTCGTCGAACAGCGCCCTGCCGCGTTGGACGCGTTCCTGGATGCTCAGGGCGCCGGGTTGCTGTGCCTGCGCCGGGGGTGAGGTGGTCTGGCAGGCGGCGACGAGGAGCGCGGTGAGGACGAGGGCCAGCGGAGAACGTAAGTTTTGGGAGAGGTTCTTCATGCGGGGATGCTCCAGAGCGTGTCATTGATATGGGTTGTCAAAGAATCGCCGTGTCGCCAGCGCCGACTTTCATTGCATCGTCGCCGTAGCGGGATGTGTTCGATGTGATGTTTCCTGAGCAGGTGCTGGCCCGGAAGGCAGATACGTTGGTGACGGGCGACAAGGATCTGCCGTGTCTTGCCGGCAAGTTGGCGTGCCAGATTCTCAGTGCCGAGCAGTTCTTTGACTTGATCGGCGGCCGTCTCGGATTCCCGGCGCACGCCTGGCAGGCAGGTCAGGCCGGTGATCAACCGGGAAAGACCGGCGTTGCGGCTCCCCTTTATTGTGGATACAATAATTGAGTCAAGATCACTTACGATCCGGCCAAGAATGCTGCCAATATCGTACGCCGCACCCTGCCGTTCGATCTGATTGCGGACCTGGACTGGAGCACGGCGGTGATCGTCGAGGATCAGCGCAGGGACTACGGCGAACGCCGCTACCGCGTATTCGGCTATATCGGTGACCGGCTTTTCGCCGCCGTATTCACACCTCGCAGCGATGCCATCCATGTCATCAGCCTGCGCAAAGCCAACAGCAGAGAGGTCAAGCATCATGGCTGAACGTCGCAAGCAACCCACATCGATCGACGACGAGAATCCGGAATGGACGGCGGAGAACTTTGCCCGCTCCAGGCCGGCTTCCGAGGTGCTGCCCACGCTCGTGGGCGCGAAGGTGGCAGCGGAGATGCTGCGCCCCAAGCGCGGGCGCCCGGTTTCCGCCAACCCCAAGGAGCATGTCAATCTGCGCCTCGATCCCGACGTGGTCGCCGCCTTCCGCGCCACGGGCCGCGGCTGGCAGACGCGCCTGAACACCGCGCTCAAGGATTGGCTCAAGGACCACTCTCCGGCCTGATCGATCACGATCACCGCTCCCGCAAACTCTCGCTGCCCCGCTGCAGCAGCGGGCTCAGGAAATACTCGATCACGCGCCGTTTTCCGGTCTTGACCTCCAGGCTCACGGCCATGCCGGCGGTGAGGTTCACCGTCTTGTCCTCGACCTGCACCGTGGCGCGGGCGAGCTTGGCGCGGGTGGAATAGATCAGGCCGCGCTTCTCGTCGTTGATGGCGTCGTGCGAGACATGGGTCAGGCGCGCGGGGATGGTGCCGTAGCGGGTGAAGGGGAAGGTCTCGATCTTGACTTCGGCCTCCTGCCCGGCATCGACGAAGCCGATGTCCTTGTTCTCAAGGAAGGCTTCGACTTCCAGCGCGTCGTCTTTCGGCACGATGACCATCAGCGCCTGCGCCGGGGTGACCACGCCGCCGACGGTGCGCACGGCAAGCTGCTGCACCGTGCCATCCACCGGCGCGGTGAGCGTCATGAGCTTGCCACGGGCATCGGACTTGACCAGTTCCTGGCCGTGGGCGGTGCCCTTCTGTTCGGCTTCGTTGAGGCTGTCCAGCGCCAGGCGCCGGGTTTCGGCGGTCAGCGCCTGGCGTTGGCCGCGGGCTTCGGCGATGGCGGCGGTGAGTTCGCGCAGGCGGCTTTTCTGGGTCTGCAGGTCGGCTTCCTGTTCGATGCGAACCTGTTCCTTTTCCAGGTAGCCGTGCTTGGAGATGAAGTTCTTCTCCACCAGGCCCTTGTAGTCTTCGGCGCGGCTGCGGGCGATGGGCACGGTCTGTTCCAGCTTGCGCACGATTTCTTCGGTAGAGCGGTGTTCGGCTTCGCGCTTGGCGATCTCGGCATCGATGCGCTGGGCGCGCGCCTGGTATTCGCCGTATTGGCCGTCGAGCACGCGCTGCTCTTGCGCGATGCGGTCGCTGCCGATAGCGGCGCCGAGGTCGGCCGGGGCCTCGATGCGCGGCGCCCTGCCCGAGGCGA
>JALHNN010000558.1 GCA_022843505.1 Sulfuritalea sp. | reverse complement strand
GGCGCCCCTGTTTGCCAAATTCAGGGAGGCAATTTCCCGATTTCGAGAAACTCCGGGTTTGGCCGGAAATCCATTTTCCCTGTGGCTGCTCGTGCGCCGGTCGGCGCAATGAGCGGCCCCGGTTAAGCTTCCTCCGCGTCGGCAATTCCGGCGAGGGCTGCCGCGTCCCGGTAGGCGGCTTCCAGTGCCCTTGCCAGACTCGCGCAGTCGCACAGTTCGGACGCGGCGAGGCGCCGCCGCATGTCTTTGCGCAATACGGAAAATGCCGCCGGATTGGCCAGCCAGCCGTCGACGCACGCAATCCAATCGTCCACCGTCGTCCCGACGCAATCCTGCAGCCTGGCGGCGACCAGAATGCTGCCGCCATGGCGTGAGGCGTGTGAGGCTCCGGCCAGGCTCAAAGTGGGAACCCCCATCCACAAGGCTTCGCAGATATTTGTTGCCAAGTTGAAGGGCTGGGTGTCGAGGGCGATATCGACCTGTGATATGGCCTTCCATCTCGCCTGGGGGGCGGCCCAGGGGGCCAACTGGAGGCGGCTGCCGGCGATGCCGCGCGCCGCCAATTCGTCCTGCATGCGCTGGCGCACGACGGCGTCGGTGAAGGGGTTGGCCAGCCAGCGCAGCGTGGCATCGGGAAACGCGGCGAGCAGTTGCGACCAGGCATCGAGCGCCGACGGGCTGACCTTGGCCAGGTTGGCGGCGACGCCGAAGCACAGGCTGCGCCGCGACAGCGGAGGACGGGCCGTGATCGGCGGCGTTGCCTGCGGGGGGCTGTAGCCGTAATAACAGCGCGGCAGCCGCAGCAGGGCTTCGTCTCGCGGCAGCTCGAGTGGGTCGGCGACATGGTCGGTGATCCGGTAATCGATGGCGGCCACGCCCGTAGCGTGCGGGTAGCCGAGGTAGCTTATTTGCACGGGCGCCGCGCGTGCCGAGAAGACGGCGAGGCGGTTGTCGCCGGTGTGGCCGGCCAGATCCACCAGCACGTCGACCGAGTCATTTCGGATCAAGTTCGTCAGCTCGGTGTCATCGAGTGCCGCGACGTCACGCCAGAGATCGACCATCCCTCGCAGTCTGCGGGTCATGTCGTCGTTGTGGCGGGCGGTGTGGTAGATCACGATCTCGTGGTGCCGGCGATCGTGATGGCGCAGCACACCCTCCATGAAGATGCCCACGGGATGCTGGTGCCAGTCGCCGCTGACATAGCCGACGCGCAGGCGCGCCCGGCGGCGGGTGGCGGCGCCGAAGGGTGCGATGCCTTGTCGCTGCGCCGTGCAGATCTCGTCCCAGCGACGGTGCTCGGCGGCAATGTCGGTGGCGCCCAGAGTGTCCGAATACATCATCGCCAGCAGATAGTTGGAACGCAGACTGAGGTCGTTGGGTGCCAGCGCGAGGGCGAAACGAAAGTTCTCGAGCGCGGCATCGGTCCTGGCGATGTCCTTCAGCGCCGTGGCCAGGTTTTCAATGGCCGCCGGCCGCAGTGGATCGAGCGCGCGGGCGCGTTCGTAGGTGGCGATCGCTTCGCTGATGCGGCCCAGCATCGCAAGCGCCGTGCCCATCCCGTTCAACGCGTCGTAGTGGTCATTGTCGAAGCGCAAGGCGCCGGCGTAATAGTCGAGCGCCTGCCGCGCGTGGCGTGTCTCCAGCGCCGACTTTCCTGCCTCGACCCACGGGTCGGGGCTGTTCTCGCCGGCCAGGCCGAGATCAAAGTGGGGCCGGGCGCGCCGGAAATCGCCCTTGGCACACCACGATCGGGCCAGCGGGAAGTGACAGTAGGCCAGGTGTGCATCGAGTGCCAGGGCCTGGCCCAGGGCCTTGATGGCTTCGTCGTGAAGCCCGAGCTGCTGCAGCGCCAGGCCGCGATTGCCGTGTGCCGCGGCAAAGCCGGGACGCAGGGCGATCGCGCGCTCGTAGGCGGCGATGGCCCCCGGCAGGTCGCCCGCACGCTTCAGCGCATTGCCGAGATTGACGTGGAACTCGGGAATGCCCGGAGCTTGCGCAATGGCGTCGCCGATCAGCGCCACAGCATCGCCATAGCGGGCCTGGTGGAAAGCGATCAGGCCGAGATAGTGCCGCGCATGGGGCCAGTTGGGATCGCTCGCCGAGATCCGGAGATAGCATTGCCGTGCCTCTTCAAGCCGACCGGACTGGTGATGCATGACGCCCTGTTCGAGGATTTGCGTAGATTCGGTACTCATGGTCAAGGCGCGGCTTCATCGGGATTCGCCCGGCACACCGGGAACGTACGAATCAACAATCCTCCGGGGGCACGCCGATTCGACGGAAACGTGTCGTTGTGATTCTAGCGGAGCCCGCTACGATACCTCTGGCCCGCGATCCGAGACCACGCTATCGGATGAGGGCTTCGCGGCGGCTCGCTTTACCGCCGTCCGTTCTCAATTGGCAGCTGAATTCGGCGTAAGATCGCCCGCTCGCGACGATGCCCTGCCAGCCCCACCGTCCCTGAAAGCCCGAACCCGATTCCATGAAACAGTACGAACCGACGGTCGCCGAGATGTTCTCCGCCGCGTTCGCCGTGCATCAGCGCGGCCAGGTAGACGAGGCCGCGGCGCGCTATGAGGATATCCTGCGACGCCAGCCGGGACATGCCGACGCCCTGTATCTGCGCGGATTGATCGCGTTGGAGGCAA
>JALHNN010000557.1 GCA_022843505.1 Sulfuritalea sp. | reverse complement strand
ACCGTGCTCGGCGCGCCGCTGCTGGGTTTCGCCACGCCCTTCACGGCAATCCAGATCCTCTGGGTGAACATCATCATGGACGGCCCTCCGGCGATGACCCTGGGCGTTGACCCGGCGCGGCCCGGCATCATGCAGGACAGCCCGCGCCGCAAGGACGCGGCAATCCTCTCCCCCCAGCGTATGTGGCGAATCGGGCTTTATGGCGCCACCATGGCGGTGGGCACGCTCGGCGCCTACGCCTGGGCGATGCAGTCGGGCGACGTGACGAAGGCCATGACGCTCGCCTTCACCACCTTCGTGCTGTTCCAGTTCTTCAATATCTTCAATGCCCGCGCCGAGCACGGAACCGCCTTCAATGCCCAATTCTTCAGCAATGGCAAACTATGGCTGGCGCTGTTTGCCGTCGTCGCGTTGCAGATTCTTGCCGTGCATTGGGCGCCGGCCCAACTCATCTTCAACACGGCGGACCTCGCCCCTGTCGAATGGGCCGTGGCGGTCGCGACCGCCTCGTCCACGCTTTTTCTCGAAGAGACACGCAAACTGTTGCTGCGCCTGTTCCAAACCACGGCGAACCGATAGGGCAGCACCAACATCGCGATCTGCCGCATCCGCGCCTGATCCGCTCGAATGCTCGCCTTGTCCGCTGGAAAAATTCATGAAGCGCCTCGCCGCCGCAACCCAATCCGGAATGAGCCTCCGCGTACGCAGCACATAGCCCGGGGCCCCCTATGTCCGAGGCTTCCTGCGCCTGGCGAGGCACAACTCCACGTGGCCTCGGCTGCGAACCTCCCGCTTCCCGCCGTGGCAGGAATAATTCAGTGCAAGCGAACAGCTAGCCCCAGGTTGTAGCAAAGCGCCGCGCATCCTCGAGCCACTCGAGGAAGTCGGCGCGATAGCCTGCGGAGTCGGCAAGGAATTCCTCCTCTCCGCCCGCCAGGGGATTGGGCCGGCGCACGCGGCGCGACATGCGCTGCAGGACGTCGGCGATGCCCTCGATCCGCGCATAGCCGTGGAGCCAGTCTTCCGCGGCCATCAGCCTCAATGCGCTGTGCGAACCTTCCGGCAGGTCGGCATGGCGCGCCGCGACGGCACGATAGACACCGTGCCGGTACTCGGCAAAGGGCTGTTGATGCAGCACTTCCCAGCCGGCCGCCAGCAGGTGGTCGTAGAAGATGTCGACCAGCACGCCGGCATAGCGGCGGCGCGGCGCCGAGACCCGGGCGCGGCTGCGGCGAAAGGCCGGATGCGTCTCGGCATGGCTGTCGATGGCGCGATGAAGGGCGACGCCGCGGGCCAGGTCCGGCGGCAGGCAGCCGGGCAGCGGGCCCTTGATCCAGTCGCCGGCGACGCCGCCGACCACCAGCGCCGGATCGTCACCGGCCAGCAGGGCATGGGCGAGGAAGTTCATGGCCGGGTATTATCGGGCCATGGACCCACTGCTCAGCGCGATCGAACTGCAATCCGACGAATCCCCACGCTTCTCGGTGGTCTGGATGCACGGCCTCGGCGCCGACGGGTCGGATTTCGTGCCGGTGGTGCCGCACCTGGGGCTCGACGACGCCCCTTCCATGCGCTTCGTCTTCCCCAATGCGCCGCAGATTCCGGTGACCTGCAACGGCGGCTACGTGATGCCGGCCTGGTACGACATCATCAGCCTCGACAGCACCACGCGCACCGTAGACGAAGCCGGCATCCGGCGCAGCCGGGACGCCATCCGCCGCCTGATCGAGCGCGAGAACCAGCGCGGCGTGCCCTGCGAGCGCATCTTCCTCGCCGGTTTCTCGCAGGGCGGAGCGATCGCCTACGCCACCGCGCTGACCCATCCGCAGCGCCTGGCCGGCATCGTCGCCCTGTCGACCTACATCCCGACGCCGGCCCTGCTCGAGGCCGAAGCCACCGCCGTCAATGCCGGCCTGACGATCTTTGCCGCCCACGGCACCGAGGACGACGTGGTGTCGCCGGAACTGGGCACCCGGGCGCGCGACCTGGTGCAGCGCCTGGGCCATGCCGTGGACTGGCGCGAGTACCCGATGCCGCATTCGGTGTGCATCGAGGAGATCATCGACATCGGTGCCTGGCTGCGGGCACGCATGGCGGCCAAAGAGGACGCCGGATCGCCGTAGGAGCCAGCTTGCTGGCAAACGCCCTGTTCGCCAGCAAGCTGGCTCCTACAGGCGGCGCAGCGCCTCGCGCACCAGCGGCTTGAGCTGCGCCTCGTCGGCGGTACCGAGGCTGGCGAGGATCTGCTCGCGCATGCGCGGCTCCCAGCTGCGCCGCAGGTGGCTGGCGACATCGGCCACGGCCTGCTCGCGGTCCGGCATGGCTTCGAAGAAGCTGCCGATCTGGTTGGCCATGGTGATCAGCTTTTCCAGTTTCATGCGATCGCCTCCCTGCTGGGCTGCGGCGCGGTGTAGCCAACACAATGGTCGTCGCGCAGGAAGCCGAACAGAGCGAGCCTGAACTTCCCGGCGAGGTCCACCGCCGTGGCGGTCGGCGCCGACACCGCCGCCAGGGTGCCGACGCGCAGCGCAACGGCCTTCTGCACCATCTCCAGGCTGGCGCGGCTGGTGATGATCAGCGCATCGCCGGAGGCATCGACGCCGTCGCGCGCCAGCGCGCCGAGCGTCTTGTCCAGCGCGTTGTGGCGGC
>JALHNN010000556.1 GCA_022843505.1 Sulfuritalea sp. | reverse complement strand
GACAAACTCGGCGTACCCCGTCTCTCATGACCTCAACTTCTCGAACCGCCCGGTGCGGACCCGCATGCCGGGTGGTGTGGCAGGGGTACGGCCTATGATGGCCGTCCCCTATGCCGATTGCAACTCAGATAAGTGAACTCTTATAGAAGTCTGGTTGATCCCCTGATCACAAGAATCTCTTTTACCTCGCTTCCGCGCCCTGCAATAATCCGCGAAAAAAGAAGCATAAAAAGAAATACATCCCCACAGAGATGGCTTGGCCGGTGCGTTCCCTTCTAGGGGAAAGCAGGCTATGTGTTGACGTTCGTGCGATCAAGGCAACGAACGTTGGCGCGGTGCACAACGATTTGTTCGATCAACTCGGTACTCGGAACCAAAGGAAATGACAGAAAAATCGCCTGGTGAATCCACCCCCGAAGCCAAAGTCGGCTTCCTGGCCCGGCTGAAGCGACCGCCGCAGTGCTCGATGGCCCGCATGATTGTGATTGGGGTTCTTGGTGGCATCGTGATCTGGGGTGGCCTGAACACCGGCATGGAGTACACCAACCGCACCGAGTTCTGCCTTTCCTGCCACACCATGAAGACTCCCTACGAGGAGTTGAAGAAGACCGTGCACTACAGCAATCGCACGGGCACCAGCGTGGGTTGCGCAGATTGCCATGTCGCCAGCAGCAAGGAACCTTTCGATTACGCGCGCAAGATGACGCAGAAGGTGTTCGCCTCCAAGGACGTCATCGGCGAAATTCTCGGCACCATCGACACGCCGGAGAAGTACGAAGCCCATCGTCTGACGATGGCCAAGCGCGTTTGGGCGCAGATGAAGGCCGCCGATTCCAAGGAGTGCCGGAACTGCCACAAGTTCGACAAGATGGATACGACCAAGCAGAAGGACCGCTCGGTCGTCAAGCATGAAGGCGCGATGCAGGACGGCAAGACCTGCATCGACTGCCATAAGGGCATCGCCCACAAACCCGTGCACCACCTGCTCGAAGACGACGCGTCGAAGACTGCCACCATGGACACACCGGCAGCCGCGACCTCGCCCCCCTCAGCGCCAGCGGCAATCGACAGAACCGCCGCACCGACGCCAATCCCGGGAAGCGCCACGGCGGACGTATCAGGCACCAAGGCACCGGCCACTACCGCCGCTGCCAGCACAGTGACCCAGGTCGCGGCACCCCCGGCCGAAACCAAGCCCTCGAAGGCCGAGCCAACCGCGCCTGTCAGATCCGGCGGCAGCGTAGCGGCAGGAATCGACTGGAGCAAGGTACCGTCGCGGCCGATCAAGCTTTTCTACCCGGGACAGGCATCGTTGGAATGGGTGATGAACAAGGCCGACCATTCGTCGGTCACCGACATCATCGAGAAGAAGCGCGCCTGCGCCCGCTGCCATTCGGGCGACGCCAACGAGATCGGCAACGCCATCGTCGCCGGCAAGCCGGTCGGCGTCTCGAAGAGCATCCTCGAACCCAGCCCGCCGGCCGGCAAGGTCGGATTCATTCCGGTCGACCTGCAGATCGCCCACGACGGCAACAAAATCTACTTCCGCTACGAGTGGGTGCCGCCCAAGAACACCGGCAACAAGGCCGACCCGAAGAACGAGGTCAAGCTGACCCTGATGTTCGACGGTGGCGGTACGGTCCCGGGTGCCGAAATCAACGGCTGCTGGAACACCTGTCACACCGACCTGCGCACCATGAAGGACGCGACCGACGACAAGAAGACCAAGTACCTCAAGGGCGCCGATCTGGCCAGCGGCAACTTCATGGACCTGCTGCAGTTCCGCAGTGGCAAGGGCGAAAAGCCGGTAGACGGCTGGGTTGGCAACAGCCGGACGATGGATGGCGGCAAAACCCAGTTCAAGGCCGAGGGCAAGAAGGAAGGCAACAAGTGGGTGGTGGTGATGGAGCGCACGCTGGCCGCCGCCGGCGGCAAGGGCGACCACGCCATTGCGCCAGAAAAAATCTATTACTTTGGTTTCGCCATCCACGAAGATTTCAGCAATGCGCGATACCATTATGTATCGCTGGGCTACCAGTTCGGCCTCGACAAGGACGACCCGGCGACCAAGAACTATATCAATGTCCAGAAGCAGTAGTACGGCAGCATCCCTAAAACCAAGGAGGAAGACATAATGACGATGAAGTTGAAAGGTTGGGCGCTGGCAGTCAGCGTCCTCGCGATGTCCGCAGCGGTTCAAGCCGCGCCGCCGACGCCGGCGATGCTGGCGAACGCCTGTGCGGGCTGTCACGGCACCAACGGAGGCAGTGCCGGGCCGAGCATGCCCAGCCTATCCAGCCAGTCCAAGGTGGCCATCGTCGAGGCGATGAAGAAGTTCAAGAGCGGCGAGCGTCCCTCGACCGTGATGGGGCGGCTGGCCAAGGGCTACACCGATGCCGACTTCGAGGCAATGGGCGAGTATTTCTCCAAGCAAAAACTGCACGCCACCAACCAGCAGCTCGACGCGGCCAAGGTCAAGAAGGGCGCCAGCCTCCAGGAAGAGCATTGCGGCCGCTGCCACAACGAGGACGGGCGCGAAGGGAAGGACGACACGCCGGTGATGGCGAGCCAGTGGCTGCCCTACATGCAGATGCAGATGGAGCTCTATCAATCAGGGAAGCGCAAGATGCCCGAGAAGATGGCGGAGAAGGT
>JALHNN010000555.1 GCA_022843505.1 Sulfuritalea sp. | reverse complement strand
TATCGATGGGGAAGCAACGTTATCGACGGCAGGTACTTCGGTCTGGGCGCTTCGCATTTCGATGACTACGAGATCCTGAATGGGATTGACGAGATCGCCGGATCGGAAGGCATTGAGCTTTTTATGGGTCCTGATGCCGAGTTGCTGGCACGAAACATCGTGCTGCCGAAGAGGCGCGGCGTCGCACCGGTTAGGATACACGTGGGCGTCGGCGCCAAGCTCGAACTTGACCATGTAGTACTGGAAGGAAATACCTCGATCACTGTCGGCCGATGCGGGAGCATTTCCATCGGCGAACTGACCTCGGTGGGCGCCAGCTGCCGGATCGGAGCGTCAACGCATGCGACGCTCACCATGGGTCGGCGGGTGTTGCTCAGCGACTTCTCGACGGTTGACGCGGCGACAGGAGCGAAGATCGGAATCGGGGATGGCTCAACCTTTGGCGAGCACTTGGAAATGTATGCCTATGCGCCGATATCGATCGGTCGCGATTGTATGTTTTCCGGCTACATCTATGCGGAAAGCGGCGCCGGACACGATCTGGTAGTGGATGGCAGGAAGCGGATGCCCGAAGAACTTCGCTTGGGCGATCACGTATGGGTGGGGCTGGGGGCGACGCTGCTCTCTGGCGCAAATATCGGGAGCGGAGCGATGATAGGCACCCGTGCCGTGGTGAATGGAATGTTGGGGGCGAACACGCTTACAATCGGCGCGTCGGGTCGCGTAGCGAAAGCGGGGATATCTTGGGACCGCGACTATTCCGCGTACAAGGAACTGTTCCACCCAAAGGGCTGATGGCGAAGCCAGTTTGGCTGTGGCGGAGTACGGCAACCTGGCATCGAAATCGGCGTGATCAATTACCTCTGAATTAATGACAAGGAAGCGATTACCTTGAGCCAACTCGCGTTGACTGGCGGCACGCCGGTGCGGACGGGACCATTCATGTCCCGGCCCCACATCGACGACCTTGAGCGGACCTATCTTGCAGATTGCCTCGACCGGAAGCTGTTTTCCCGCTTTGTAGGTTCGCCAGTCGGAGATTTCCGCAGGTTTTTGGCGATGCCATCTGAGGATGTGGGGGAACTCGACGATTTCTGGAGCGTCCTCGGCGGCCCTTACGTGAGGCGCTTCGAGCAACGGTTCGCCGAGCGGCATCAGGCGCGATTCGCGATAAGCATGAACTCCTGCACTTCCTGCCTGACGGCGGCGATGCTTGCTCTGGGCCTGGAGCAAGGTGATGAGGTGATCACTACGCCCTTCTCGTTTACCGCCACGGCGACCGGCCTGCACGCCGCCGGGGTGAAAGTGAGGTTCGCCGACATCGATCCGGAGACGCTTTGTCTCACGCCGGCGACGGTTGACAATTTGGTGGGACCGCAAACCCGGGCAGTGGTCCCTGTACACATTATGGGCAATGCAGGCCACGTCCTCGAACTAGCCGACTACTGCCGTGACAAGGGCTTGGCGATGGTCGAGGATTCAGCACAGGCCTTGCAGTCGAAGCGCGGCGGCCGAATTCTCGGAACAATAGGCGACGTCGGCGTCTTCTCCTTTCAGGAAAGCAAGAATCTGATGACCGGCGAGGGTGGCATGGCGCTGACGGCGTCCGAGGATCTTGCCTACAAGCTTCGCCTGATCCGCAACCATGGAGAGGCCATGGTGTTCGAGGACGATCCCGAGGACAGAATTCGCGCCGCAGTCGGTTTCAATTTCCGACTGCCGGAGCCACTAGCGGCAATCGGCCTTGCCCAAACGCAGAAGATGGGCTACCTGAACGGCTTGCGCACGGAAAACTGGCGTACATTGGTCGATGGTTTCGGGCAGTTCGATTTCATCCGACCCCAGCGCATCACCAACGACTATGACGGCATTCATCCATATTGCGCCGCGTTTCTGTTTGACGCTGATCGTGCTGGATTCTCGCGGGCGCAGTTCGCGGCGGCGTTGCGAGCTGAAGGAGTCCCCGTGGCCACCGCCTTCCCGCGGCTGATGAATGAGAACCCGCTGTTTCGCGACTCGCGTGACGTGACCCCGAATGCGCGGACGGCAAACTATGAAACGTGCTTTGGCTTCTTCCAGATCGGCTATCCCAACACCATCGCGGACATGAGGCAGATCATCGAAGCAGTGGGGAAGATTGCAGCCTGTCCCGACGAGTTGTCGGCCTGGAACGAAGTCGAAGGTGTGCGGCCGCTAGTGTTGGGTCGGTAGCCATGCGCACGGTTGCGATCATTCACGCACGCGGGGGATCGAAGCGTATTCCCCTCAAGAATATCCAGGAACTTGCAGGACTGCCCTTGTTGGCCTATCCGATCAGGTTAGCGAGGAATATTGCCGGGATCGACCGGGTAGTAGTATCCACCGATCACCCTGGCATTCGCGAACTCGCCCTGAATTACGGCGCCGAGGTGCCATTCATCAGGCCGGCGGCCATTTCGGAGGACGTGCCGTCCGAGTTGGTGACCGAGCATGCGCTTCGATACTTTATCGAAAAGGAAGGTTGGCTTCCCGAGATCGCCCTGACGCTGACGCCCGCTACACCATTCACCAGAACGGCAGACGTAGAGCGAGGACTCAAACTCTTGGAGGAGCATCCGGACTGGGACTCGGTGGTCACCGTCAGAAGGGCCACGGAGTTTCCGCATTGGATGAT
>JALHNN010000554.1 GCA_022843505.1 Sulfuritalea sp. | reverse complement strand
CGACAAGGACGGCAAGCACATCGTGCTGAAGGACGCCAAGGGCCGCATCACCTACGAATCGCGCAAGGGGGACTTCACCCTGGCCGAGAACGTCAAGCCGGAATACGCCTGGTTCAACGGCGAGGTGAAGTACACCCTGCTCACCGACAAGATCGAGAAGACCGAACAGCGCACGCCGATCAACAGGATGGGCGGCAGCGCGACCGACGGCAAGTCGATGATCTGGCCGATGAAGGTGTTCCGCGGTTCGCAGCCCTACGACCCGGTGAACAAGACCCTGATCACGCCGCATACGGCCGGCAACGACGACACCGGCTACTGGAAGAACCTCGACTGGGACAAGGCCATCGCCACCGGCATGAAGGATTCGGGTGCGCCATGGTCCGGCAAGGTCGACTTCATCAAGACCGAGATGTCCTGGCCCATCACCCACATGGTGGCGCCCAAGGAAAAAGCGCTGGGCTGCGTCGAATGCCACAGCAAGGAAAGCCGGCTGGCAGAAATCCAGGGCATCTACATTCCGGTCCGCGACAACAACAGGCTGGTCGACACCATCGGCTGGGCCGTGGTTTTCCTGACCATCCTAGGCGTAGTCGGCCACGGCACGCTGCGCATCGTCACGCGCCGCAAGAACTAAGGAGTACCAACATGTCCGAACGTATCTACATCTTCAAGCGCTTCGAACGCTTCTGGCACTGGTCGCAGGCGGCGCTGATCATCTTCCTGATGCTCACGGCCTTCGACATCCACGGCACCTACACCATCTTCGGCTTCGAGAAGGCGGTCGCCTACCACACCACCGCGGCATGGACGCTGATGGGTCTGTGGGTGTTCGCCATCTTCTGGCACCTCACCACCGGCGAATGGAAGCAATACATCCCGACCACGGAAAAGGTCATGGCGATGGCGCAGTACTACCTGTTCGGCATCTTCAGGAACGCGCCGCACCCCTTCCGCGTGACGCAACTGCGCAAGCACAATCCGCTTCAGCGGCTGGCCTACCTCGGGGTGATGCTGTTCATCGGACCGCTGATCTGGATCACCGGCGTGCTCTACCTGTTCTATGCCGACTGGCCCAAACTGGGCCTGGGCGGCCTGCAGCTGGAATGGGTCGCCACCGGCCACGTCATCGGCGCCTTCCTGATGCTGGCCTTCCTCATCGCCCACGTCTATCTGACCACCACCGGCCACACGCCAACGGCCCACATCAAGGCCATGGTCACCGGCTGGGAAGAAGTCGATTGAACCAACCAACCTGCCTACGGAGACAATCATGAAACTCGCCAAGACCCTCGCCGCCAGCGCCGTTCTTTCGGTCCTCGCTTCATCAGCATTCGCCTACGACGCCGACTGGAAGCGCGGCCGCGTCTACTACCGCAGCGTATGCACCTCCTGCCACGCCGTGCAGCCGATCGGCACCATCAACCCAAGTTCCAAGACCAAGGCGGAATGGGCGGCCTACATCAAGGCCGACAAGCACGCCAAGGGCAAGGACACGGTGAAGCAGTACGTGAGCAAGGCCTACCGCGCCAGCATCAAGTCGGGCAACAAGGCGGCCGAGAAGTTCGCCGACGTCCCGGACCAGGAACTGCTCGACGACGTTGCGGCCTTCCTGACCAAAGGCGCCAAGGACGGTGACGCGCCTGCCAGCTGCAACTGATCGAAAGCAAGAAACTGATGCAGGCGTGTCGCCTTCCGGGCGAGGCGCCTGTCCGCTCGCGCAACTGACTCTTGGAGTGCAAGGATGAACGATAGCGACTCCGGCTGGCGCGCCGGCTTCAAGGCCGACTACCAGGCGATTTTCGTCGAGGAATGGTCGCCCTTCGTCGGCGCCATGCTGCTGGTGCTGACCATCATCGGCCTGATGCTCTCCGGCCTGGTCTGGGGCGTGTTCGGCGGCGTCAAGTTCTGGGGCGACTGGTTCAACAACCTGATCGGCCTCGGCGCCGTGCTCGGCATCCCGCAGCAGACCGAAGGCTTCCTGATGCACCGCATGTCGCTGATGAACATCATGCTGGTCATCGGCGCCTTTGCCGCCGCGCTGCTTTCGCGCCAGTTCAGCCCCAACCGGCCGCCGCCGCTGGAATACGTCTGGGCCGCCGCGGGCGGCAGCCTGCTCGGGATCGGCGCCGCACTGGCCGGCGGCTGCACCACGGGCGGCTTCTTCAATCCGGTGCTGCACTCCTCGCCCGCCGGATGGGCGATGTGGCTGGGCCTCCTGGCCGGCGCCGCGATCGGCCTCAAGTTGCTGTTGTGGACCCTGGACCACATCGAATGGGGCATGCAGGCGCCGCCGGCGCTCGACGTGCCCGAAGGCCTGCGCCGCAACTTCCCCTGGCTGGGTCTCGCCGTGATCGCCGGCGTGCTGCTCTGGGCCACGCAATGGTACGGCTCGGCCGACGAGAAGATCGCGGCACGCGCCGTGATCGTGGTCGCCGGCTTCGCCATCGGTTTCATCATGCACCGCTCGCGCCTGTGCTTCGCGCGCGCCTTCCGCGAGCCCTTCATGACCGCCGAGGGCGACATGACCAAGGCCGTGATCCTGGCGCTCGCCATCGGCATGCCGATCGCCGCGCTGCTGTTCGAGAAGAAGGTACTCGACCCCTACCTGGCGATCCCGCCCGCGTTCTGGATCGGCTCGCTGGCCGGCGGAC
>JALHNN010000553.1 GCA_022843505.1 Sulfuritalea sp. | reverse complement strand
TGCGAAAGATCGCCGCTATAGACGAGGTCTGCATGGTCGAGAACGTGGAACATTGCGGGCTCCTTTGCTTTCGGGCGCCTGGCGGAGCCAGGCCATCTGGCCGTGGAGCATGCATCGGGCGTGCCAAGCGGCGAGCGAGGTCGAAAAACGGTCTCGGCGCATCGCTACCGGCAAGCTGGTGCTGCATTTTTGCCAGGACTGCCAGCTATTACGGCAGGAGCGGCAGGAACTGCAGCAAGGCGGCAATCCCCGCTGCAAAGGAAAAACGGCTCCCATCGCTGGGAGCCGTCTGAATGCTGGTGGTGATGGGGGGACTTGAACCCTCGACCTACGGATTATGAATCCGTCGCTCTAACCAGCTGAGCTACATCACCCGCAAAGGGGCGGGATTATCCTCGCCCGGCGCTCGCCTTGTCAAGGCGGGCGCCCGTAGGCGACAATGGCGGGATGAACTTCGATATCGTGATCGTGGGCGGTGGTCTGGCCGGACTATCCCTCGCTGCGGCCTTGCGCCGTTCCTCCCTGTCGGTGGCCCTGATCGAAGGTCAGGCGCCGGTTATACCTGCGGGGCTGGATAGCAGGGTATATGCCATCAGTCCGGCCAATGCGCGCTTCCTCGATGAACTGGGCGTCTGGCGCCACATGGATGCGACACGCATGCAGCCGGTGGCGCAGATGGAGGTCCATGGCGATGCGGGTGGCCGCCTGGACTTCAGCGCCTACGGCGTCGGCGCCGCGGAACTGGCCTGGATTCTCGAATCTTCGCTGATGCAGTGCGAACTCTGGGAAACCGTGAAGCGCCAGGCCAAGCTGACCCTGCTCTGCCCGGCCAAGCCGCGCGAGCTGATGCTGGCGCCGGACGCGGCGGTGCTGACGCTCGACGACGGCCGCCGGATCAAGGCGCGCCTGGTGGTCGGCGCCGACGGCGCGGAATCCTGGACGCGTGGCGCTGCCGGGATCGAGGTGCGTTTCGACCCCTACGACCAGCTCGGCGTGGTTGCCAACTTCGAGACCGAGCTGCCCCACCGCGGCACGGCATTCCAATGGTTCCGCTGCGAGGAGGGCGTGCTGGCCTGGCTGCCGCTGCCGGGAAATCGCATGTCCATGGTCTGGTCCGCGCCCGAATACCTGGGCCGCGAACTGCTCGGCCTCGACGCGCAAGCGCTCGCCGCACGCGTCGCGGATGGCGGCGGGCGCAGGCTCGGCGCGCTGAAATTGATCACGCCGCAGGCCGGTTTTCCGCTGCGCCTGATGCGCGCGCCGCGCTGCGTGGCGCCGCGCCTGGCCCTGATCGGCGATGCGGCACACACAATTCATCCTCTCTCCGGCCACGGCATCAACCTCGGCTTCCAGGATGCCCGCGCCCTCTCCGGCGTGCTCTGCGACAAGCCCGAGCACATCGACTGCGGCGATTACTCGCTGCTGCGCCGCTACGAGAGGGCGCGCAAGGAGGAGGTGGTCACGCTGCAGACGCTGACCGACAGCCTGCACGACCTTTTCGGACCCTCGGCCGATTCGCTGATGCGCCTGCGCAACCTCGGATTGAACCTAACCAACAGCCTGCCGGTCGTAAAGGATCTGCTGGTCCGCTACGCCCTCGCTACCTGAAATCCACTGGAGAAAACATGAAACTGCCCCTGCTCGCGGCCGCCCTGGCCTGCTTTTCCCTGGCCGCCGTGGCCGATGAGGCCGATGTGCGCAAGGCGGCCGAGGCCAGGCTGGGCAAGGTCGAAAAGATCACCAAGGCGCCGATGGCCGGGATGTGGGAAGTCTGGGTCGAAGGCCAGATCTTCTATATCGACGACAAGGCGACGCATCTCTTGTTCGGCAACCTTCTCGACATGAAGACCGGCAAGAACATCACCGCCGAACGCCAGTTCAACGCGCTGCCGCTGGATCTCGCGCTGAAGCAGGTGCGCGGCACGGGCAAGAACGTCATGGTCACCTTCGAGGACCCGAACTGCGGTTACTGCAAGAAGCTGGCGAAGGACGTCCTGACCCTCAAGGACGTGACGGTCTATACCTTCCTGCTGCCGGTGCTGGGCGACGACTCCTACGAGAAATCCAAGGCCATCTGGTGCTCGCCCGATCGCTCCAAGGCCTGGGTGGACTGGATGACGGCCGGCAAGGCGCCGCCCGCGGCGCCGGCCAAGTGTGACATCACCGGCCTCAACAAATCGGCGCAGCTCGGCGGCAGGCTGCGCATCAATGGCACGCCGGCGATCTTTTTTGCCGGCGGCGAGCGCGTCGGCGGCTACATCCCGGCGGCCGAGATCGAAAAGCGCTTCGCCGGCGGCAGCTGAGCGGCCGGCCGTCCCGCCTGTCGGCACTTGCTGCAAGGCAGCATAAAAATTCCTGTTTGAAGCATTGCATTCGCTCGTTGCCCGGCAGATACTTGCCCGGCTGTCAATGCTTGAAGTCAAATAAACAGGAGGAAAAGAACAATGCAAGTCTCACGGCGGCAGTTCTTCAAGATCTGCGGCGCCGGTCTCTCCGGGTCATCCATCGCCCTGATGGGTTACTCGCCGACATCGGCCCTGGCCGAGGTGCGCAGCTACAAGCTGGCCCACGCCACGGAAACCCGCAACATGTGCCCCTACTGCTCGGTCAGTTGCGGGGTCCTGATCTACACCACGGGCGACAAGTCCAAGAACGCG
>JALHNN010000552.1 GCA_022843505.1 Sulfuritalea sp. | reverse complement strand
CCTGAACCAACGTTGGAGACGCCTGCGGAGATGCCGACGAAACCGAGTATAGAAAACTCGCCCTCCACGCCGTCCGCCGGCCATAGCGCGCCGTTGCCAATTGATCTTTCGTCGGTGCAGACTCCTTCTCACTGGGCCTATTCGGTGATCGCCGAGTTCGTCGCGCCGGCGGCTTATGCGGCGCCCATCTCGCCTGAGGACGAGGAATGGCTCAAGCAAATAGCCTTTTCGACACGCGGCGCTCTGCAGCAGTTACAGCTTCAAGCTAAATCAATCGGTTCGGCTCTTACGCCTAATTCGGCGCTACTGCGGTTCGCTGGCAACGCCAACCTGACCGTTGAACAGGTCTTGAAGAAGCGGTCCGAGCTTTTGACGACCTATGGGTTGAACGTAATCTCGGTTCGTCCAGAACCTGGCGCAGTCATCATCGCAGTAGAGCGCCCCAAGCGCCAGACCATCGATATCCGCTCCCTCTGGTCCGGCTGGACTCAGGCTTCGAGCGGCTGGGGTAATCAGGAACTCATGATCGCGGTACAAGAAAACTCAGGAGATCCCCTGTTTCTCTCGCCCGGCAAAGACCATGCACCACACACGCTGATCGCAGGCAGCACTGGCAGCGGCAAGTCCGTACTGATGCAAAACATTATTCTGGGGATTGCCGCGACTAACACACCGGAACAAGCGAAGATTGTTCTGATAGATCCAAAACAAGGCGTTGACTATTTCGCTTTCGACAGGTTGCCTCATATTGATGGCGGTGTCATCGACGATCAGCTCACGGCAACTCAGCGGCTCGAAGAACTCGTAGCCGAAATGGACCGCCGCTACACCTTGTTCAAGGAAAAGCGTGTCTCCAATTTGGCTGCCTATAACGCCAAGGTCGCGGTGAATGATCGTTTGCCTGTCATTTGGCTCATCCACGACGAATTTGCCGAATGGATGCTTACGGAAGACTACAAGGATGCCGTATCATCGATCGTTCAGCGGCTTGGTGTGAAGGCTCGAGCGGCAGGTATCTATCTCATTTTCGCCGCACAGCGACCGGATGCGAACGTTATGCCAATGCAGCTGCGCTCCAATTTGGGCAATCGCTTGATTCTCCGTGTCGACTCAGAAGGAACATCCGAAATCGCTCTTGGCGAGAAAGGTGCAGAGCGTCTGCTGGGCAAAGGCCACCTGTTAGCGAAACTCGAAGGTGAAAGAGGGGGAGTCTACGCCCAAGTTCCGTTCGTCGACATCGAATTTGTCGAGATGCTAATCGCGAAAATGCTCAAGGAGCGCGCGGCCTCCTAGGTGTAGCGGTTCTCAAGTATTGAGATCTTTTTCAAGCGCAATTGGAACCTGACCAAGTGTTTGAGAGCTAGGCTAGTATCGATTGAATCAGTGTAGTTGTCAGTCAGCTATACCCTACTTCACGATGACGGCTGTTCCGGTATATATGACTCGTGAAACTCGCCATTGCGATCCCGGCTGATCGTAATGCGCATGTGTCTTCCTGAGTCCAATGATGGCATTGGCTCCTCGGGCGTGAGCGTCTTTGGCCAGGCTCAGCATGGCGTCGCATTCGGCAAGGCGATAGTCCGCATCCGAAGCGGCTTCGATTGCAGATAGCGATTCAAGATAACCAATCGTCCGGATCACTGTCTGGGAGGGTAGCTCGTCCGTGGAGGCCAGCAGGACGTGATGTTTGATCGCCTCCAGATCCGAAAGCATTCGATCCATCTGGTGATGAGCGACTGTTTTGTTTCGCCGGTTCCAGCGGTACAGGGTGAGTCCTGCAAGGATGCACACCACAATGGGCATCCACCCGAAAAAACTGCTCGTCTGGGTTGCTGCGGCGATGCTCATGAAAAGTCTCCAAAGGCTGTATTTCGTTTCAGCTTCTCACAGTCGCCCGAAACTGCAACGGGCAGGGTCAGCCATCAAGGCCGATCCTGAGGCGGCTCTTCTCGCTTGCGTGGGTGAAATGCGGCCAGGAAGTGCGCATTTCGAAAACCGGCATTGCTGGCTATCCCATAGAGTCAGGCCATGCGCTCTCGATACTCGACATGGAAAGAGATCCGATTCCCGCTCATCCTCTGGCTGATGGCAGCCTACCTGGCGGTGAGCGGAAGCTACATGCTCGCTTTCAACCTGACGGAAAGCCTGCCGGGAACGGTATTTGTCATCTGCAAGGACACCTTCCCCGATAGTGGTGAGTTCGTGGCTTTTCGGTGGGAGCGAAACTGGCCGTATCCGAAAGGAAGCATCTTCGTTAAGCGCCTGGTTGGCCTGCCAGGATCGCGCGTGACGACGCAAGGACGGGATTTCTACGTGGATGGCCGGGCGGTGGGGCAAGCCAAGGAACGGGCAAGAACTGGCGAACCGCTGATTCCAGGACCCGTGGGGGTGATTCCGGAAGGCAGCTATTACGTCGCGGGCGGGCACCCCGACAGTCTCGATTCCCGCTACCAGCTGACGGGATGGGTAAAACGCGATCAAGTTATCGGCCGTGCGTTTCGGCTGATATGAGCGGATTGAAGATGCCGCTCGAATTTTGCGAGCGTGCCGTCAACGTCTCCGCAAGGAAACTCGCATGCTGCACTTGCTGAAGAAAGTGATGGGCAAGGGCGAGATTTCCTTGCCGCAGCAACCAATCGAGACACCGCCCACTGTCCAATCCTTG
>JALHNN010000551.1 GCA_022843505.1 Sulfuritalea sp. | reverse complement strand
CTCCACGGGGGCCTGATAGAAGGGATTGGCCGGGTTGGCGGGCAGGGGCACCGGCTTCAGGCGCATGTCGAGCAGAGAGCTGATGCGGGTGCGGGTCAGCGCATAGCGGTCGGTGATGCGCTTGATCTCGGCGGCGCTGGCCCCCGAGGCCTGGGCGGACAGCGGCAGAGGGCAGAGGACAGAGGACAGAAGACAGAGAAGAAGAGAAGACGGCCAGATGGATCGCCGCGACCCGACGGCGCGGACGTCGCGATGACAAGCATTGCGATGGGGCGTTTTCATGGGTGGGCGAGGACTTCGAGGGTGATGTCCAGGGTGACGGTCGCCGGCGGAGCGGCAGGATCATCACCCGGGAGACCGGGACTGCCCGGGCCGCCGGCTTGGGCGATGGAGTAGGTCTGAACCCTATACAACCGGGGTCCCGTTTCGAGTTCACGCAGGAAGCGGAGCACCTGGCGGTAGGAGCCGGATGTCCGGAGGGTGAACGGCACGGTCTTGAAGGACTGCTCCGGAGGGGGCGGCATCGAGCTAAGCTGGTTCAGCGCCTGCAGCCGGATGCGGCTGGCGGTCTCCAGCTGGTAGAAATAACCCATGTTCTCCGGCAGGTCGCCCTCGTGGATCAGGTGCTGGTCGATGTAGGCGAGGGCTTCCTTGACCGTGGCCAGCTCGGCGGTGATGCGGCTGTGGTTGGTCAGAGACTGCAGCATGTCCTCGCCGCTGCGCTGCAGGGTCTGGTGGCTCGAGGCCAGCTCCCGGTGGCGCTGCCAGATGAAATAGTTGGCGACCCACAGCAGGATCGCGAGTGCGCTGCTGGCGATGACAAACGGGTTGCGCCGGAAAAAGCCGAGCATCTGTTGCAGGAAGGCGCTCATGACCGGGCTTGGAGGTAGGAGCCTGCTTGCAGGCGATTGGAAACGGCCGCCAACGGATCATGCACGGAATCGCCTGCAAGCAGGCTCCTACAAATGACAGAAGAAGCGGCTGGTGCGCTCATGGTTTCGCCTCCTTGAGTTTGCAGGCCACTTCAAAATTCAGGCTGTTGTCGTCGCCGGTCCGCTCCAGCGAGGTGAGCGCGATGGTGCTGAAGAGAGGGCCCAACTCTTTGTCGCGACGCAGCGTTTCAACATAAGCGCGCAGCTGCTGGGTGGCCTGGTCGGACGGGGCCCGCAGGTTGCCGCGCAGCACCACGCCGCCGGCGAAGCCGTTGATGCTCTCGATGCTCATCCGCTCGGGCCGCGTGCGGCCGAAAGCCATGACCAGGTCGGAGAGCAGGTAGGGGGAGGAGACGAGTCCGTAGGCCTGGTCGAGCTTGGCGGTCTGGTCGGTCAGGGTGCGGGTGAGGACCTTCAATTCCTCGGACTGCTGCTGGTTCTCCTGGATGCGCTGGGTCCAGTAGGAGATTTCCGAGCGCAGGGAATTGCCGAGGTAAAGCTGCCAGCAGGCGATCATCAGGGCTCCGGCCGCCATGGTGCCGGCAATCGTGTTGGCCACGAACCGGCTGCGCACGAGATCGTTGCTGGGCAGGTTGCCCGAGAGGCGGCAGTCGATGTGCCAGGGGCCCTGGTAGACGTCGTTGTCCTTGGGATCCTTGGCGGGCTTGGGGCCGGGCAGATCGGCGACGAGGCTGAGCGCCCCGAGCCAGTGCTGGCCGAGGGCGGGCAGGCCGTCGGCGGCCTGGATATTGACCGTGGGCATCCAGCCGGCGCAGTCGAAGGCGAAGGCGTTGCGGCCGACGACCTGGGCGAGCGGCTCCGCGATCCAGGAGAGCGAGGCGGGCAGGTAGGCGCAGTAGAGTTCGCCGACCGGCTGGCCGGTGGTCATCTCGTAGGAATCGACCAGCGGCTTGAGATCGCGGCCGATGGCACGGACAAACTTGCTGGCGCGGAGGAGGAGCTCGTCGTCGGCGTGCTCGAGGCGCTCGCGCACCTCGTCGGCGGTCTTCAGGCCGAATTCCTTGCAGGCGGCCTGGGCGATGGAGGAGAAGCCGTGGCGCACGGGGCCCGGGGTGCTCACGCCCTCCTTGCCGAGGATGTAGGCGGTGGTGTGTTCCTGCTCGATGACGACGACGACGGTGGCGCGCTTGTCGTTGTTCCGGGTCTTGAAATCCGAGAGGGCGCCGAGGAGCGGCAGCAGGCTCATCTCGAGGCGGTAGGGCAGCAGGCGGTGGTCGAGCGCGCGCTGCTGGACCTGGTGGACGTCGGTATTGGAGACGCCGCAGATGAGGGCCGGGCGGGCCATGCCCTCGGCGGCGACCTGCGCGCCCTCGAGCGGGCTGAGGGTGGCGAATTTCCAGGCTGCGGGCTGCTCGATCTTATACTGCTCCCTGACGAGCTCGGGGAGATAATCGGGCTCGATCAGCCGGCGGGCCTGGATGCTCTCGCGCTGGAGGAGGGCCTCGGGGGGGGCGAAGCCGCCGATGCAGGGAATCCACGACTTGGCCTTGTCAAAATTCTCGTCGAGCCAGAGGCGCAGGCCGGCATCGTCGCTGGCGTCGAACTCCACCGCGGATTCGATCACGCAGGGCCCGCTGTCCGGCCGGTCGATGGCAGCCGCGAGGATCTGATAGGGGTTTACCTCTATCAGCAGGCTGTGCCGGTTGCTGCGGGAATTGAAGATCAAGGGAGGTGACGAGCTAAGTCGGGATTAATCAGGCTATAGTGCAGGCGTCAAGGA
>JALHNN010000550.1:2369-2673 GCA_022843505.1 Sulfuritalea sp. | reverse complement strand
ACAACCGATCATTTCCGGCATCGCCTTCAACCGCGACGAGGCCAAGCTTACCGTGCTCGGCGTGCCCGACCGCCCCGGCATCGCCTACCAGATCCTCGGCCCCATAGGCGAGGCCAACATCGACGTCGACATGATCATCCAGAACGTCGGCCATGACGGCACCACGGACTTTTCCTTTACCGTCAATCGCGGCGACTTCGCCCGCGCCAAGAAGATGCTGGAAGACCAGATCAAGCCGCACATCGGCGCCCGCGCCATCGAGGGCGACAACAAGATCTGCAAGGTCTCGGCGGTCGGCGTCGGC
>JALHNN010000550.1:1964-2359 GCA_022843505.1 Sulfuritalea sp. | reverse complement strand
ACCCTGGCCGAGGAAGGCATCAATATCCAGATGATCTCGACTTCCGAAATCAAGATCTCGGTGGTGGTCGACGAGAAATACCTGGAACTCGCGGTGCGAGTCCTGCACAAGGCTTTCGAGCTCGACCAGGCTTACTGAAACCTCAGAAGATGCCGAGCGCGAGGCCGGCCGAGAGGCTGGCCCCGAGTTGACGGCAGCGCTCGAGGTCGGCGTCGGCGATCGACTTGGCGGAGAGTATGCTTTCAGGCGTTTGCGCCCGGGTACACACGATGATGGGCTCGGCGACAGCGCGTAGCCGCCATCCCGTGGCAATGCGCTGGATCTGGCGTACCGCATTGCTGCCGTCGCTGCCGGCACAGACGATCACCGCATAGGGCCGCCCCTCGATGTGCCCC
>JALHNN010000550.1:0-1954 GCA_022843505.1 Sulfuritalea sp. | reverse complement strand
GAAAACGTAGGCATCGTGGTCAAGCACCTCTTGGGGGCCGGCGTCCGTTGCATGCAGCACCCGCAATTTGACTTCCCCGGAATCGGCAGCACCCGCCGCCAGCGCGTCGACCATCTGACGCGTACCGCCAGTCAGGGAGTGGTAGACGACGAGCAGGCTTTTCAAGGGTCGGGCGAATGCGCGAGGGACTCGAAGGCAGCTTCCAACTCGGTCGGAAGTGCTTCGGGCCGGAAAAGCGGTTCCGAGCGCTGCTCGCGTGCCTGGCGCAGCCGCTCCTTCAGTGCCGCCAATTGCGGCGGTGAATTTCCAAGCTCGATGGCGCGGCGAACGTAGTCCGCCATATTGGTCGTAACCATGTCGGACAGACCCGCAGCGATTGCAATGCTGCTTCCCATCCTGCCGCCATAGCTGGTGCCCGTGCAGGTCAATAGCGGCACGCCCATGAACAGCACATCCGCCGCGGTCACGCCATTGCTCATCGGCAGGGTGTCGAGGAAGATGTCAGCCAGGGCGATTCGTGCCAGATGCTCCTTTTGCGGAGCACGGCGAGCGAATACAAGGCGCTCGGCCGCCATGCCGCGACGAGTCCATTCGACACGCAGGTTTTCCTCCACCGTAGGCATGAAAGCCATCAGCCACAGAGTGCTGCCGGGCACGCCGCGAAGGATTTCGGCCCAGGCATCGAACATCCCGGGATTGAGTTTGGTGGCTGAAGAGAAGCAGCAGAACACCATGCCCTGCTCCGGCAGGCCGCAGGCCGAGCGCGCCGGCGGTTCCGGGAGTTCGGCGAAGCGCTCGCTGTCGTTGGGCTGGAAGAAGGACAGGCGCAGGACACGCTCGCCGTAGTCAGCCTCTTCTTCCGGCGGAATGGTGACGGCATCGGCGAGGACTACGTCGCACAGACTGCCCATTGTGCCGATGAAGCCCAGCCAATTGACCGTCGTCGGCGCCGGACGCAGCGCCAGCACGCCGGGGCGCCCGCGCTCGGAAAAGCCCGAGAGGTCGACCAGGATATCGATGCCGTCGTTCCGGATCGCCTGTGCGACAACATGGTCCGGCGCAGCTGCGAGATCGCGGAAGTGGTCAACTGCCGCGCGGATCGCCGCGCGTTCCTCGCTGGCGTCGTCGGCGCCGAGCGAATAGGCGAATATCACGAAGCGCTGCCGGTCGTGGGCGGCGAACAGCCCGCGTACCAGTCGCGGTAGCGGGTGCTGGCGATAGTCTCCCGACAGATAGCCCAGGCGTATGCGCTCGTCGCCGTCGCGGCGGCGGGGAGGGCGCACCGGGCGCACCGGGTAGTGGCTGGCGATCACGGCTTCCATCGCTTCCAGGCGACGCGGCCCGGGCAGGTCGACGATCAGCGTGGTGAAGGGATTGACGACGCTGGCGCCTCCGCTCCCGGACAGCGCCAGCAGGCGGTGCTTCAGGTCCGCCAGTCCGTCCCATGCGCAGACCTCGAGCTGGTGGTAGAGCAGCGCGCTGAGTGCCTCGGCGCAATCGGGGTGGGCGGCCAGGGTCGCTTCCCACTGCACCGCGGCGGTCCGTGCATCGCCCAGACTGTATAGCGCGGTACCGAGCAGGTAAGAGCATTCGCGGTGGTTTGCGTGAATTTCCAGGGCGCGGCGCGCGATCGCCGCAGCGGCACCCGGATTGCCCAGGTCGAGTGCCGCATTGACGGAAAGCGCGCACGCGTCGGGGTTCGACGGGACCATGGCCTCGAGCAGGGAGATCGCATCACGACTGCGATGCAATGCACGGTACTGCCGGGCCAGGGCGAGGCGCGTCTCGGTCTGGCCGGGATCGATGGCGAGCGCCCGCCGATAGTGCTCCGCAGCGGATTCGATCACTCCCGCGGCGGCGGCAAGATTACCCAGGCCGTTGAGCGCGACTAGGTCCCGCGGGTTGATGGTCAGGGCCTTCTGAAATGTTTCCCGCGCCTCTTCGGGACGGCCGG
>JALHNN010000549.1 GCA_022843505.1 Sulfuritalea sp. | reverse complement strand
CGGGCGCCAGATGCCCGTGGGCATCAGCATTCTGCAGGAAGAACCGCTGGTATTGCTGAACCAGAACTTCGCGCTGCGCCGCCATTTCGACCTGTATTGCCTCGAGCACGGCGCAAACCCGCGCATTGCCGTCGAGACCAATTCGCTCAGCATGATGGTGCAATCGGTCAGCCTGGGCCGATTGGCAACCATCCTGCCGACCACCATAGCCTGCACCCAGCCCGGTCTCTACGCCGTGCCGCTGGTACCGGAATTGCCGAGCCACACGATTGCCCTGATCGGACCCAAGGGAACCTACAAGAGCCCGGCGTGCCGTGCGTTCGGGAAGCTCGCTGCCGAATGGAATTTCGGCCGATCGCCGATTTCCCCCGACCATAACCCGGAAGCGGTGATGACGATCGCCAAGCCGGATCGCGTCCGCCCGTCGCGTCGCGGTGGCGGCGAACAGGCCGCATCGGAGCTCAGCGCGATTCGCTAAGGCGTTTTCGCAGGACCGACCACATTGCCCTGAATGGCGGCGGCGACCTTGCCGCCGACCTCGATGCGGGTCGATCCGACACCGGGGGTGACGCGCAGTTGCACCAGGGACGGCCGTTGCAGCTCGTGCCCCTGTTCGATGCGCCAGGCGGTCTTTCCTGCCGCACAAACCCCGTGGTTCATCAGGTAGGCGCCCAAAAATGCGGCGCCGTTGCCGGTTGCCGGGTCTTCGCGCACGCCATGCGCCTCGAAGAAGAACCTCGCCGACAAATCATTGCCGGGTTCGCGGGTTTCGGTGCAGAAAAGATAGACGAGCGGCGGGAAACCCTCCACGGCCAGGCCTTCGTATGCCTGCAGATCGAGGCGGCAACTCCGCAGGGCGGCCAGACCGGTGAGCGGAACGATCATCGCCGCCGTTCCCGCCGACATTTTCTGAACCGGGAAGCCGGGGGCGATGTCCGCTGCCTTGATCCCGAGCGCCGCGGCCATTCTTTCCGCATCGACAGTAGCCCCTGCCAACACCTCGGGCGCGCCAAACCATACTACCTCGTCGCCGTCCGCAGGCTTCTCGAAACTCACCGGAACCTGCCCGACCTGAAGGTTGAGCCTCACGAGTCCGGAGGGCGTCAGACCATGCACCTTGCGGATCACCCAGGCGGTGCCGAGGAGCGGGTGCCCGGCGAAGGCAATCTCCCTGGCCGGAGTGAAAAGGCGGGTGCGATAGCCACCGTCGGCTTCCGGTCGGGAATAGACGAAGGTGGTTTCGGAATAGTTGGTTTCGGCCGCCAACTGCTGCATGGTCGCATCGTCGAAGCGCTCGGCGCCGAGCACGACGGCAAGCGGATTGCCGGAATAAGCCTGCCCGGCAAAGACGTCGACGATGAAGAAGTCAGGGCTCATCAGATCTCCACAAAGTCTGCCGGAATCGGGCCGCAATCCGGCCGGAAAACGCGGCAGTCAGCCGCTGGCGTGAAGCATAACGGCAAACGACGACCCGCAGTCGCCGCGGGCACGCAGCTTGGCCGGCGGGATGGCAGCGCGGGAATGCGGAGCTATGCGCGCCGCGCGATATACGTGTAATAGGTGCAGGACGCGAAGAAGCATCCGTCCTCGATCGCCTCCTGTTGCGCGGCAAGCCAGCGCTCGACGACGTCGGCCGGGAAGAATCCGGCCTTCACGATATAGGATGCGTAGGTTTCGGCAAAGGACTTGAAGTAGCTGCCCTTGCCGATTTCCACCACCGCCTCACCCCAGGCCGACTCGAGCTTGAGCCCGAATTCCGGCATCATCCGCGGCAGGTCGCGCATGATGCGCGGATTGTTGAAACTGGCCTTGACCAGGGCCGCATCCATTCGCTGTCCGAGATCATGGTCGGGCAGCGCATAGGTCATCGATGCGTAGTCGCCGTCAAAGATCGCCAGTTTGCCGCCGGGGCGCAGGACCCTCACCATCTCGCGCAACACGGAGACCGGATCGGTGACATGGCTGATCAAGGTATGGGCGAAGACGACGTCAAAGTTGGCGTCCGCGAAATCAAGTTGATGGGCGTCGCCGACGGCAAACGACACGCGATCGGCAAAGGGCTCGCCGGCGACAAAATCGCGCGCCGCCGTTATGAAGTCCCGGCTCTGGTCGACGCCAAACGCCTGGCCGGAGAAATCCTCGCGGCGTACCAGCGCGCGCAGGGTCGCGCCCGTACCGCAGCCGACCTCGAGTACCTTGCCCCCGGGCCCCGGAATCAACTCAGCGGCGTAGCGGTCGAACAGACCGGTGAATACCTTGTCCCGGGCGCGACTTTCCAGACGCGCGATCAGGCGCTCGACGGCGGTCTTTTCCAGTTCGTTGACAAACCTGTGCGGATCGCGCGCAGTCATGGGCGAAACCATCCGACGGCGCCCGGCCCGGGCCGCGGGTCATCCGGAAAACGCCGAAACCGGAGCCGCGGCGAGTTGCGCGGATTTGCGGTCCTCCGCCCTGGCGCCCTACCAGGCCTTGTAGGGCAGAAATTTTCCATTGAGCGTAACCACGACGCGATCACCTTTCGGGTCCGCCTGCTTCTGGATGTCCATGGAAAAATCGATGGCGCTCATGATGCCGTCGCCAAATTTTTCGTTGATGATTTCCTTGATGGTCTCGCCATACACACCAACGATTTCATACCAGCGATAGATCAACGGATCGGTCGGGATTGTCTGCGT
>JALHNN010000548.1 GCA_022843505.1 Sulfuritalea sp. | reverse complement strand
CACGCTCCCTGCCCTCGGCCTGGTTCAGGGCGTGGGTCGGCGGATGCAGCAGCTTGTTGGTGAGGCCGTGCGACAGCGCATCGAGCACCTTGGCGGGGTCTTCGCCCTTGGCCAGCAGCTTCAGGGCATGCTCGACCTCGTGCCGTCGCGCCCGTTCGCCCGCGTCGCGCAGCGCGCGGATGGTGGGCACCGTATCGCGCGACTCCAGCCACTGCAGGAAGCCGCTGACGCGGTCGGTGATGATGGCCTCGGCTTCGACCACTGCGGCCTGGCGCGACTCGAGCCCCGACTCGACGATCTGACCGAGATCGTCCAGGGTGTAGAGGAAGACATCGTCGAGGCGGCTGACCTCTTCCTCGATATCGCGCGGCACGGCCAGATCAACCATCACTATCGGCCGATGGCGTCTTGCCTTCAAGGCCCGCTCGACCATGCCCAGGCCGATGATGGGCAGGGAGCTCGCAGTACAGGACACGACCACGTCGTAATCCGCAAGCCGCTCGCCAAGCTGGTCAAGGCGCATCGCGTCACCGCCGAAACGCGCCGCCAGGCCCGCGCCGCGCTCCACCGTGCGGTTGGCGACGGTCAGGCGCTTGGGCTTCTCGGCGGCAAAATGGGCGGCACACAGTTCGATCATTTCCCCGGCGCCGACGAACAACAGATTCTGCGAAGCGAGGCTGTCGAAAATCCGCTCCGACAGGTGCACGGCGGCAGCGGCCATGGAGACGGTATTGGCGCCGATAGCGGTGGTCGAGCGCACCTCCTTCGCCACCGCGAAGGTGCGCTGGAACAGCTTGCCGAGGACCGTCCCCAGGGTTCCGGCCTCCTCTGCGGCGCGCGCCGCCTGCTTCATCTGGCCGAGAATCTGCGGCTCGCCCAGCACCATCGAATCCAGACCGGCCGCCACCCGGAACATGTGGCGCACCGCGTCCTGCTGCGGATGCTGATACAGGTAAGGATGGATCTTCTGGGGTGACAGCGAGTGGTACTCCGCCAGCCAGTCGGCCGCCGGCTGGGGGTTTTCGGCGGCGCAATAAAGCTCGGTGCGATTGCAAGTGGACAGTATGGCCGCTTCACGCACCGATTTCGCCCGCAGCAGGTCGTGGAGAGCCTGGCCCATGCGAGAAGGGTCGAACGCCACCTGCTCGCGGACTGCCAGCGGGGCCGTATGATGGTTGATGCCCAGAGCGTACAACTGCACGGCAATATGACCTTTTGACGCGGCGAAAGATCCGGCAGCGCGTAATTAGAAACCGATCCGGCGGAATCGACAAGGCAAAGCGCGCGGCAATCCGGCCAGGTCGCTGATTATATTGGGGTGCAGCGGCCCGCGGGAAACGCCGGTGAAAGGCTGTGTTGCACCGGAGGCAATGCCGGCGGGTAGAATCCGGCCTTTTCGTCTTGTCCCGGCGCCACGCATCCTTGCCCGCCAGTGTCCGAGCGGATGACTCCCTTCGGAACCAGCGCAGCGGCCAGGTACGCTGAGCGTGTCGGGGCCGGCTTCTGGAGAACATCCGTGCAACTTGTCTGTCTCGACCTTGAAGGCGTGCTGGTTCCCGAAATCTGGATCGAGTTTTCCAGGCGCACCGATATCCCAGAGCTTTCCCGTACCACGCGCGACGAGCCCGACTACGACAAGCTGATGAAGTACCGGCTGGATCTGCTGAAGACGCACCGGCTCGGACTGCCCGACATCCAGAAGGTCATTTCCGACATGGGACCGATGGCGGGCGCCAAGGATTTTCTCGACGCCCTGCGCCGCGACTATCAGGTCATCATCCTGTCCGACACCTTCTATGAGTTCGCCATGCCGCTGATGGCCCAGCTCGGCATGCCGACCCTGTTCTGCCACAAGCTCGAGGCCGATGCCAGCGGCTTCCTGGTGAACTACCACCTGCGCATGCCCAACCAGAAGATGGAATCGGTGAAGCGCTTCAAGCAGATCAATTTCAAGGTCATCGCCGCCGGTGATTCATACAACGACACGGCGATGCTGGCCGAGGCCCACGCCGGTATTCTGTTCCACCCGCCGCAGAACGTGATCGACGAATTCCCGCAGTTCCCGGTGACCATGAGCTACGGCGAACTGCGCGACGAAATCGACAAGGCGAGCCGGCGCATCTGATGTCCAGCCGCCGAGCCGCCTCAAGGCGGGACAAGCCAACAATACGGAAGCTGCGCTACGCGCGGCTGAACCACCGCCATCCCCTTCCTTGTGAAGGGGAAAGAGGGGAAGGCCAGTAAATGCACAGGGAGCGCTTCTACACGCTGTCCGCGTCCTGCCCCGACCAGGTCGGCATCATCGCCCGTGTCACCGGCTTCATCGCCGAGCACAAGGGCTGGATCCTCGAATCCAGTTTCCACGCCGACGGTCTCGACGGTCGCTACTTCATGCGCATCGAGGTCAAGGCGGACTCGATCCCCTTCATGCTCGCCGAGTTTCGCGAACGCTTCCGCCCGGTGGCCGAGTTCCTCAACATGAACTGGCGCATCAGCGACTCGGCGGTCAAGAAGCGCGTCGTGGTGCTAGTCAGCAAGCAGGAGCATTGTCTTTACGACCTGCTGGCGCGCTGGCAGTCGAAGGAACTCGACATCGAGATCCCCTGCGTGATTTCCAACCACGACGCGCTGCGCGGCTTCGTCGAGTGGCATGGCATTCCCTTCCACCATGTGCCG
>JALHNN010000547.1 GCA_022843505.1 Sulfuritalea sp. | reverse complement strand
GGAAGTAGCCGCCCTTGACGTTGGGGCGGTGGCCGGTGTTGCCGCCTTCGAACTTCTCGGAGGACGACCAGGCGGCCTCTTCGGAGAAGATCTTGACGTGGGCGCCGGACATATCGACACCCCACTCGATGCTGTCGAAAATGAAGAATTCGGGCTCGGGACCGAAGTAGGCGGTGTCGCCGATGCCGGAGGACTTGAGGTAGGCCTCGCCGCGCTTGGCGATCGAGCGCGGGTCGCGGTCGTAGCCCTTGCCGTCGGCCGGCTCGACCACGTCGCAGGAGAGGACCAGGGTGGTTTCGTCGAAGAAGGGGTCGATGTAGGCGGTGGCGGGGTCAGGCATCAGCTGCATGTCGGAGGCCTGGATGCCTTTCCAGCCGGCGATCGAGGAGCCGTCGAAGGCGTGGCCGTCTTCGAACTTGTCCATGCTGAAGGCGGAGACCGGCACGCCGACGTGCTGTTCCTTGCCACGGGTGTCGGTGAAACGGAAGTCCACGAACTTGACTTCCTTCTCTTCGACCATCTTGAGTACGTCCTGGGGGGTCATGAGCTGATCTCCTGAAAATGAATGGCTAAGGCTGGGAATTCGATACCGGATTCAAAACGGTGCGAGATTCGGTTAGCAGGTAGCGTGCCACTCGTGCAGCACGGGGAGGGGATTGTGCCACAAGTGTTTTTTAGGTTCTTGCCAAGCCAGACCGCACCAAACAAGTGCATGTCTGCAAATTGGCGCCCTATTTTGGTGCAACTGCTTTGCACAGGCGAATATCGCTGAACCAGGGGTCGCCGACCAGCCGGGTGGCCAGGTGTCGCTGCAGGAGCTCCTGGCGCTCGGTATCGGCGAAGGCGGCAGCGAGATGAACCTCGGCTTCGACCCGGTTGCCGAGATAGTGCAAAGTGGTGTGCGCGATATCCCCGGGTCCGATGCCGAGCAGCTCATGCAGGTGGTCGAGCAGGATCTGGCGGTCGGGCATTTCGACGGCGGCGTTGCCCAGCAGATCGTTTTCGGCGTCGACATGAACCAGCACGTCGAGCACCTCGGGGTGGCTTGCCAGCACCCGCCGGCGCGCCGACTCGGCGACGCGATGACCCTCGGAGACGCTGATGCGCGGGTTGACCTGGACGTGGGCATCGACCAGCACCTGGTGCGCCATGCGCCGCGTGCGCAGCTCGTGCATGCTCACTACGCCGGGAGTCGCCGCGATGGTGGCGCGGATCGCCGCAACCTCCTCGGCCGACAAACCGGTGTCGATCAGCTCGCGGATCGCATCCCAGGCGAAGCGGGCGCCGGCCTTGACGATCATGGCGCCGACGATGATGGCCGCCACGGCGCCGCCGAAGCCGAAGCCCAGCAGCGCGCCGCCGATGCCGATCGCCACCACCAGCGAGGACAGCGCGTCGGCTCGCGCATGCCAGGCGTTGGCCATCAGCATCGGCGAGCGCAGGCGCTCGGCCACCACCAGCATGTAGCGGAACAGGCCCTCTTTGGCGGCCAGCGTCAGCAGCGCCGCCCAGATCGCGGCGACGCCGACCGGCGGCAGGCTGCCGAGGTCCTGCAGCCGGGTCGCCGCGCTGACCAGGATGCCGGTTCCCGTGCCGGCGAGTATCAGGCCCAGCACCAGCGAGGCGGCCGTTTCGTAGCGACCGTGGCCGTAAGGATGCTCGGCGTCGGCGGCTTCCGCCCCCTTGCGGTTGGCGACCAGCACGAAGGCATCGGCGACGATGTCCGACAGCGTGTGCATGGCGTCGGCGATCAGCGCCTGGGAATTGGCGATCCAGCCGACGACGATCTGGATCGCGGTCAGCACGATGTTGACCCGACGCTGACCCAGGTGATGCGCTGTCCTTCGGCAAAACGCGAGCCCGGTCCGGTGTCGACCTCTTCGTGCCGTAGGTTTTCCAGGGTGTGCTCGTGCGGGTCGCGGGCCATGGCGGGCGGGTATACTCGTTTCCCCGATTCTATTCTCCTGCTCCGGCAAACCCGACATGGGACGACTGAACGAAATCCTTTCCCTTGCCCAGGCGCGCGGCCGTGAACTGAAGCTCGCCTTCGAGGGCGCGCTGACGCCGGTCGAGGCTCACGAGTTGCTGAAGCTTGCGCCCAACGCTCGCCTGATAGATGTGCGCACCAAGGCGGAACTGGACTGGGTCGGCCGTGTGCCCGGCGCACTCGAGATCGAATGGCAGGACTGGCCGGCAAAGAACCTCAATCCGTATTTCCTGCAGACCCTGAAGCACAGCGTGGTCAGCGAATCCCTGCTGCTTTTCCTCTGCCGGTCGGGACAGCGTTCGGCGCTGGCGGCCAAGGCGGCGACCGAGGCCGGTTTTCCCGACTGCTACAACATCCTCGAAGGCTTCGAGGGCAACAAGGACGCCAATGGCCAGCGCAACCGCACGGGCGGCTGGCGCCACGCCGGTCTGCCCTGGAGCCAGGGCTGAGGGATCCATCATGCAAACCGCCACCATTTCCTTCGACCGCTTCAACAGTCTTGCCGACAAGGATGCCGCCGAGCGCATCCGGGCCGCGAAAGCGAAACTGGGCAAGGACGTGGTCCTGCTCTGCCACCACTACCAGCGCGCCGACGTCTACGCCCACGCCGACATCACGGGCGATTCGCTCAAGCTCTCGCGTCTGGCCTCGCAGGCGGAGGCCAAGCACATCGTCTTCTGCGGCGTGCATT
>JALHNN010000546.1 GCA_022843505.1 Sulfuritalea sp. | reverse complement strand
CGATTTGCGCCTCGGCTGCAGCCGTGGCGGCGGCGGCCGAGGCCTGATCGGCGCGGGCAAGGTGCTCTTGTCGCCGCTCCTCGCTGCGCGCGCGTTCGGCCGCGCGGCGCGCGTCTTCTTCTTGCTGCCGCTGTTCGTTGGCGATGCGCCGCGCCTCTTCAGCGACCCGTCGGGCGGCTTCGGCCTCGACCCGCAGTCGCTCCCGTTCGGCGGCGATCAGTCGGTCGTCGTAGTCGGTCATACGCGCCAGCAGCGTGTCGGCAGCGCCCGGTCGGTTGGTGCGGGTCCGGCGCGCAAGTTTGTCCATCATGCCGAAAAAAAACTGGTCGACGGCCTGTCCGCCGCGCAGATAAGGCTGTTTTTCTTTCTTCTGAAACGCCTCGAACTTGGCGTTGAGATCGCGAAGTTGCTTGACCACCGTGGCGGTGGCTTCCTTGTCCTCCTGACACGTGATCGGGTCGGGGAGATTGGCGGCTGCGTCAAGCAGCGCGTTCATCTGTTCGGGATATTGCTGATATTCCTCCTCGAGGAAGGCGGTCACCACCGATGCGAAGTCGGCGGTCTCTGCGGCGATCAATCGTCCGAGCGGAGGGTAGTTGCCGCCGATCGTGGCGCGCGGATTGGAGTCCGGCGCGTCGTCGTATGTCTCTGGCATGGTCAAGCCCCCAAGATGTTTGCGAGTGGTCGGATGCGACACAGATAGTGAAAATTTGCACCGATGGCAACTCTATTTGCCATCCGCCGTGCGCCGGGGTATAGGTTGCCCCCGATGATTGAGAAGCCACTTATATCGTCGTTCCGGACGATCGTCCGCGCGTACAGCCGCGCGACGGGATATTCGCTGAGCAAAATCAGCAAGGAACTCTACGGGAATGCGCGGTTTTTGGACCGTCTATTCGCCGGGCAGCAGTCAGTATCAATCGCCAAGCTCGACGAGATGCTGATTAAAATCACAGCCACGTGGCCACCGGATCATCCGTGGCCAATTGTCCCCGTCATCGCGCTGCGCAAGCCGGGCAGGGGATAAACGTCCCCGGCGCTCTTGTGCGCCCTCGCGAGAATCAATTACACAAGGCGGCATGCCGCCCCGCATCACCGATATCAACGACCATCGTCGTGTCGTCTGTGCCCTGGACCGCGTGTCGCTCGCGCGACTGCGGCGCATGGCGCTCAATGTTGGCCGCGATCCGGCCGAGTTGGCGGCGGACCTTCTGCGTGACATACTCGCCGACGACGAGGCGGCCGAAGGACTGGCTGCACCTGTCTTCGACCATTTTCACTGAAGTTGGAGGATCAAATGCCGAGACGGCCACGTAATCAGTCAGCGGGACTGCCGGCCACGACTGGCGCCGCGCCAAGCAACACCAACACCAACGCCAACACATTCAGCATTCCTGCCCCGGAACGAGCCCCAAGCCGGGCCAAGATCAGGTCGCTTCTGACATCGTCGCGCACCGCCACCGAGAACATGAACGAGATCAAGGACTCGCTCGGCGGCCAGATCAGCGATGCGGTCGAAAACCACGGCCTTCAAAAGAAGGCGTTCGCCTGGATCAAGCAACTCGACCGCATGTCGCCTGAGAAGATCAGCGATGTCATGACGCACTTCCTGTACTACTTCGACGTCTCCGGTCTCCGCGAGCGCGCGGCGTCGGCGCAAAGGCTTCCGATGGGCGACGATCCGAACGAGCAGGACTCGGCATCGACGCCAGTCGGCAACGCCAACGTTGTGATGCCGTTTCCGGCTCAGGCGTCGGCGTGAAAATCCTCGGCGTCGATCCAGGTTTACGCGGCGCACTTGCGGTCGTCACTCCGAGTGACGGCCGCATTGCGCTTGCCGCCGTGATAGACGTTCCGGTAATCGGCGACGGAGCTGGTCGAGAAGTCTGCCCGTCTGTTCTGACATTCATTCAAGTTCATGCACCGAAGGCCGCCTATATCGAGCGGGCGCAGGCCATGCCGGACCAAGGCGCCAGTTCGGGCTTCCTGTACGGCAGCGTCAGCGGCGCTCTAAAGATGGCGATCCGCGGATGTCTCGTGCCGCTGACGCGTGTCGAGCCGACGGCATGGAAAAGGGCGCTGCAACTCCCGCCGGGCAGTTCTAAGGAAGATAGCCGCCAGAAGGCGATCCAACTATTCCCCGAGGGGGCAACCACGTTTGCCCGCGTCATGGACCATAATCGCGCTGAGGCGGCGCTGATCGCATGGTATGGGGCAAAGTTGCTGACGGGATTACGGGGATAGTCCAGGTTAATCTGCTGGACACCGCCGGAGTGGCAATTGAATTGCGACTCGCTGTAAGCAAGGGTCGCCGAGTCGAGAGGGGACAATTTTCATGCCGCCGCATTCAGGACTGCGGTCGCCGCGATTGCAGGTCGCATTTGATGCGCGCCAGCAGATGGACGGCCTGTCGCTTCTGAAGTGGATGACGGCGGACACCGCCGCAATCGTGGTCTTCGACCCACAATATCGCGGCGTCCTCGACAAGTTGAAATTCGGCAACGAGGGCAAACAGCGCGAGACGGCGCGGGCCAAGTTGCCGACGCTAAATGAATACCAGATCGCCCGATACATCGAAGAGTCTCAACGCGTCCTGAAGCCGGGCGGGCATTTGTTTCTATGGGCCAGCAAATACATCATCGCCGAGGCGCGTCACTTGGCGTTCTTTGCTTATGCCGACAAT
>JALHNN010000545.1 GCA_022843505.1 Sulfuritalea sp. | reverse complement strand
GCTCTTCCGATCTCCCGCCGCGACCATGGCCTTGACGGCGGCGATCGCGCGTTCGGCCTGCTCGCCGGCACGTCCGACGGAGGGCAGCAGGAGGATCACCATGCAGGCGCAGGCCAGCGCCCTGCCCATCCACGAGGTTTGCTGCATTGTCGGTCTCCCCATCGCGCCGAAAGCGATGCACGTCCCAGGATTTTAGGGGATGCCCGATGCCACAGGCAAGGAAGGAATCCGCGCCGAAGTTTCTCGAAAATGAGAACAAACCGCGGCCGGGCGCCGCGTTTCGCTGCCGCGAATCAGCGCGAGGCCGTGGCCAGGTGGAGCGCCAGCGCGAAAAAAATCGTTCCCGCGCAGCGGTCCAGCCAGACGGCCAGCGCCGGCTGGCGCTGCAGCCTGGCACCGATGCCGCCGGCAAACCAGCCCAGGCTGCCGAAGATGAGCACGGTCTGGGCGGCGAACACGGCGCCCAGCAACACCATCTGCAGCCATACCGGACCGCGCCCCGGATCGGCAAACTGCGGCAGGAAGGCGATGAAGAACAGGGCCACCTTGGGATTGATGACATTGGCAATAAAGCCGCGCCGCAGGTGCACCATCATGGGTTCCGCGCTGCCGTCGTCGAGCTTGATCAGGGACGCCTTGCCGGCGAAACGCCAGGTCATGACGCCGATATATACCAGGTAGGCGGCGCCTGCCATCTTGAGCACGGTAAATGTGTCCTCGGAGGCCATCACCACGGCACCGATACCCAGCGTCGCCCACAGGGTATGCACAAAACAGCCCAGCGCGCAGCCGAGGCCGAAACCGATGCCGGCCATGCGGCCGCGGCTGATGCCGACGGACAGCACCATCAGGTTGTCCGGCCCGGGCGCGATGGTGATCAGCGCCGAGGCGGCAAGGAATGCGAGCAGGACTTCGAGCGGAATCATTTGGCACGGCCGGTCAGGTGGAAAGCGATCGTAGCACCCCCGGCATAACGGAATCCTTACAGCCCGGCCATGGCCAGGTACTTGATTTCGAGGTATTCCTCGATGCCGTGGCGGGAGCCTTCGCGTCCCAGCCCGGACTGCTTGACGCCGCCGAAGGGCGCCACCTCGTTGGAAATCAGCCCGGAGTTGATGCCGACCATGCCGTAGTCGAGGGCCTCGGCAACGCGCCAGGCGCGCGCAATATCCCGGCTGAAGAAATAGGCCGCCAGGCCGAACTCGGTGTCGTTGGCCATGCGCACGGCCTCGGCCTCGTCCCTGAAGGCGTAGATCGGCGCCACCGGGCCGAAGATCTCCTCGCGCGCCATGCGCATCGCCGTCGTCGCCCCTGTCACCACGGTGGGCTCGAAAAACGTGGCGCCGCGAACATGGCGCTTGCCGCCGCAGATCACGCGCGCGCCCTTGGCGACGGCGTCGGCCAGCAGTTCCTCGACCTTGGCCAGCGCCGGGGCATCGATCAGCGGGCCCTGGGTGACGCCCTCCTCCGTGCCCGCGCCGACCCGCAGGGCGGCGACGGCCGCCGCGAGCTTCTGCGCAAATGCCTCCTGCACGCCTTCCTGCACCAGGAAGCGGTTGGCGCAAACGCAGGTCTGGCCGGCATTGCGGTACTTGGAGACCATTGCGCCCGCCACCGCGGCGTCTAGGTCGGCGTCGTCGAAGACGATGAAGGGCGCATTGCCGCCCAGTTCCAGCGACATCTTCTTGATCGTCGGCGCACACTGGGCCATCAGCAGGCGGCCGACCTCGGTCGATCCGGTGAAGGAAAGCTTCAGCACCTTCGGGTTGGCAGTCAACTCACCGCCGATCGCCACCGGCTCGCCGGTGATGACGTTGAGCACCCCCGGCGGGATCCCCGCCTGCTGGCCCAGCCAGGCCAGCGCCAGCGCGGTGAGCGGCGTCTGCTCGGCCGGCTTGACCACCATGGTGCAGCCGGCCGCCAGCGCCGGAGCGGCCTTGCGCGTGATCATTGCCGCCGGAAAATTCCATGGCGTGATCGCGGCGCAAACCCCGACCGGCTGCTTGATCACGATCAGGCGGCGGTCGGGCAGCGGCGACGGAATCACCTCGCCATAGACGCGGCGTGCCTCTTCCGCGAACCACTCGATGAAGGACGCGGCATAGGCGATTTCGCCCCGGGCTTCGGCCAGCGGCTTGCCCTGCTCCGCCGTCATCAGTTGCGCCAGGTCCTCCTGGTTTTCCATCATCAGTTCGAACCAGCGCCGGAGGATCTTCGCCCGCTCCGCGGCCGTTCTGGCCTTCCACGGACCGAAAGCGGCCTCGGCGGCATCGATGGCGCGGCGCGTTTCGGCGGCGCCGAAGCTCGGCACCGCGCCGACCGGCTCGCCGTTGGCCGGATTGCGGACCTCGAGGCGGGCTCCGGTCGCCGGTATCCACTCGCCGCCGATCAGGCAGGCATTGCGGAGGAGTTCAGGGTTTTTCATGGGGCGCTTTCGAAGGGTCCGGAGGAAGGCCGATTCTGCCGCATCTCGCCGCGGCACGGTAGTTCCCCCGCGGCAAGCAGGCTGCCACAGGCGATCAAGAGTCGGCGCTGGCAACACGGCGATCCGGGCGCTTCGCAGCGGGCAGCGGGGAACGATTTCTTCCGTGAGTGGCGCGTAAGTCGGGCAAACGGAGCGTGTATATTGTTTTCATGTCTGCTCGCTTCCCGATGACTCAAATACGCCTGTTTGCAGCCTGCATTCTGCTTGC
>JALHNN010000544.1 GCA_022843505.1 Sulfuritalea sp. | reverse complement strand
CCCGTCTTCCCGGCGAGCCATTTTGCATAGGCCTGGGCATCGTCCCAGCTGACGCAGACGACGGGCTCGTTGTCCTGCTGGGGAAATCCGGGGTTTTGCCAGTTGGCCCTGGGATTGTTCAGGAACCGACCGCTGCGGGTCGAATTGCAGCCCGGCGCATGGACACGGCCCGTCTCCCTGACGAAGGCCGCGTACTGACCACGAGTAACCTCGACTTTGCCCATCGCAAAAGAGGCCGTCACCTGCACGCGACGTGGGGGCTGTTCATCCGGTTCCGCCAGCGGGTCTTCGGGGCCGCTGCCCATGATGAAGCTTCCGGGCGGAAGCATCACCATCGCCGGGCATTCCGCGCAATCGCGGAACTCCGTGCCGGTTCCCCACGGACCACCGCTTGCGGTCCGCGCCTCGGATGTGCCGCCGGGGGGCAGGAGCGGCGCCAGGTCGGCTTTCGCCGGTAGCGGCGGCGCCGGCGCCAGGCTGATCGCCGGGCTGGTGTTTTCCCTCGCCGCCAGCTCTGCCGGAACGCCCTGGCCGTACTTGAGGCTCATCCAGCGCGAATACGCGGCGCGGGGACCGGAAGGAAATTTTTCGAGATAGCCCTTGAAGTCTGCCGGATTCCGGCTTTCCTTGATCCGTTCCCAATAGGTCCGCTCCTGCCGCGGGTCATAGCTGGCGGCGGCTTGAGTCTGCTCGCTGTCCGGCGTCACAACCAGCTTGGGCGGCGGGATGCGCGCCGCGGCCCTGTCCTGCAGCGGATCGAAGTAAAAGTTGCCGATCATGGAACTGGACGTCCAGGGCACCTGGTCGCCATTCGTCTCTTGCACCACGGCGTTGCGCACGCGTCCGAAGACCTTGTCGATGTCGCTGTCGTCGCTCTCCAGCGCCTGCAGCAGGTACTTCGTGTACAGGCCGTTGCGTCCCTCGCCGTCCGCGGCCGTGGCGCCCGGCGACGTCGCATAGGCGATGAAGGTTCCCTTTTCGGCGCGGCCGACGTTCATGATGCCCAGCCCCCGGGAAATGGATCGCTTGGCCTGCTGGAAGGGATTGTTGCGGCAGGCATCCAGAATCACGATGTTGACCCGATTCCCCGCCTCCGCCATCCGCGACAGCACGTACTCGGCACTGACCGACTTGAAAGAAATGTCCGCCTCGCTGTCAAAGCCGAGATCGGTAGGAAGCAGGTAGTTCTGCTCCTTCAGCTGAATGCCGTGCCCGGCAAAGAAGAACAGGCCGACGCCTCCCTTCCGCAGATGGCTGGCGAAGGTCTCCACGGCCTCCTTCAGGCCCCGCTCGCTGACGTTTTCCCTTACCAGGACGGTAAAGCCCTTGCGTTCCAGGGCATGGGCAAGGTCAGCCGCATCGTTGGCGGGATTCGCCAGGGGCGAAGCCTTGTAGCTGGAGTTTCCGATGATCAGGGCCACGCGCGCCTCATCGGACTTGGCCGAAACGGCAAGGGGGAACAAGAGCCCCAATCCCGCAAGGAAAACGACGACGGTCAGCCAGCCTTTTTTCACGCGCTTCCAGGTAATCGCCAACTCGAATATCACGGAGAAGGGGACGACGCTCGCGTCGCCCCGGTCGATAGCTGATGCAAGGAAAAAAGACTACACGCTTCCGCTGATGAAATCCATAAGAACCGCAGGGATTCTCGCCCTTCCTGCTCCCAAAATACAAACAACGCGGTGCCGGATGGGCCGGCAGTTGAACAATGGTCACCGAGGAATCCTTCCCCACTTACTGGCCGGCCCCCGGGGGGCAAGATGCTCACGCGCGCGGGCCGGCCGAAACGGCATCGTCAGGAAAACGCCGGGATGCCGGTCATGGCACGGCCGAGGATCAGGGCATGAACGTCGTGGGTGCCTTCGTAGGTGTTCACCACCTCGAGGTTGACCACGTGGCGGATCACACCGAACTCGTCCGAGATGCCGTTGCCGCCCAGCATGTCGCGCGCGACACGGGCAATCTCGAGCGACTTGCCGCAGGAATTGCGCTTCATGATCGAGGTGATCTCCACCGCCGCCGTGCCTTCGTCCTTCATGCGCCCCAGGCGCAGACAGCCCTGCAGGCCCAGGGTGATCTCGGTCTGCATGTTGGCCAGTTTCAGCTGGATCAGCTGGTTGGCGGCCAGAGGCCGACCGAACTGCTTGCGGTCCAGGGTGTATTGGCGCGCGGTGTGCCAGCAGAACTCTGCGGCGCCCAGAGCGCCCCAGGCGATGCCGTAGCGGGCGGAATTCAGGCACGTGAACGGGCCCTTGAGGCCGCGCACCTCGGGGAAGGCGTTCTCCTCGGGACAGAACACCTCGTCCATGACGATTTCGCCGGTGATCGAGGCGCGCAGGCCGACCTTGCCGTGGATCGCGGGGGCGGAGAGGCCCTTCCAGCCCTTCTCCAGCACGAAGCCGCGGATCTGGCCGCCGTCGTCCTTGGCCCAGACCACGAAGACGTCGGCGATCGGGCTGTTGGTGATCCACATCTTGGAACCGGAAATGCTGTAGCCGCCCGGCACGGCGCGGGCGCGGGTGACCATCGAGCCGGGGTCGGAGCCGTGGTTGGGTTCGGTCAGGCCGAAGCAGCCGATCAGCTCGCCGGTGGCGAGCCGGGGCAGGTACTTCTGCTTGGTCGCCTCGCTGCCGAACTCGTTGATCGGCACCATGACCAGCGAAGACTGCACGCTCATCATGGAACGGTAGCCGG
>JALHNN010000543.1 GCA_022843505.1 Sulfuritalea sp. | reverse complement strand
CGAGGCGAGGGCCGCAAGGAAATCCTGCATACGCTGAACCAGCTCGTCGCCTACGCGGAGGAACATTTCCAGCATGAAGAGGCTCTGATGAGCCACAACGGGTTTGCGCAACTGGACAGGCATAGCGAACTTCACGCCGACCTGATAACGTCAGTTTTCACGATCAATGAAAGCTTTGCCGCCGATCCTGTCAGGGCGAGCGCGGAAACCCTGCAGTTCGTCAAGCGATGGCTGACGGACCACATTCTCCAGGAAGACATGGAAATCGCCGACTTCCTGCAGCGAAAAGTCGCCCTGGCCAGACGTTCGGCGCACGAACCGTACGTCGAAGCCTCTACGGAAGGGGCTCCGCAAGCTGGCAAAGACAGCGCGGAATAAGTCGCCGCACGCCGGCCGAGCATCGCGCCGATTGCTTCACGGTGACGCTCTTGCCCGGATTGCCAGGCTTGTAGCTGCGGCCGCTCTCGGAGGCCACGCGATCGCTCACCCGATACGCCAATCAGCCTCCACTGCAAGCCGCGCGGCTGTATGACCGCCCTTACTCGACGGTCACGCTCTTGGCCAGATTGCGCGGCTTGTCCACATCAGTGCCCTTGACCAGGGCGACGTGGTAGGACAGCAGTTGCAGCGGCACGACGTGCAGCACGGGAGAGAGCAGGCCGTAGTGTTCGGGCAGGCGCAGTATGTGCACGCCCGGCTCCGCATCGACCGCCGAATCGGCGTCGGCAAACACGTAAAGCTCGCCGCCACGCGCGGCGACTTCCTTCAGGTTCGACTTCAGCTTCTCCAGCAGGGTGTCATTCGGCGCGATGCTGATCACCGGCATGTCCTTGTCGACCAGGGCCAGCGGGCCGTGCTTGAGCTCTCCGGCCGGGTAACCCTCGGCGTGGATGTAGGAGATCTCCTTGAGCTTCAGCGCGCCCTCGAGCGCGATCGGGTAATGATGGCCGCGACCGAGGAACAGCGCATGATGCTTGTCGGCGAAGCGCTCCGCCCAGGCCTTGATCTCCGGCTCCAGCGCCAGCACCTTCTGCACGGCGACCGGCAGGTGGCGCAGGGCCTTCAACTGAATGGACTCCTGCTCCGGCCCCAGGCGCCCGGCCGACTTGGCGAGTGTCACCGCCAGCAGGAACAGCGCCGCCAGTTGCGTGGTGAATGCCTTGGTCGAAGCGACGCCGATCTCGGGGCCGGCGCGGGTCAGGAAGCGCAGCGCGCATTCGCGCACGATGGCAGACTCCGGCACATTGCATATCGCCAGGGTGCGGCCCATGCCCTGGGCCTTGGCATGCTTGACCGAAGCCAGCGTATCGGCGGTCTCGCCGGACTGTGATATCGCAACCACCAGCTGCTCGGGATTGGGTACCGAAACCCGGTAGCGATACTCGCTGGCGATCTCGACGCTGCAGGGAATCCCCGCCAGCTGCTCGATCCAGTAGCGCGCGACCAACCCGGAGTGGTAGCTGGTGCCGCAGGCCAGGATCAGCACCGAGCGCACGCTGTTGAGCATTTCCGGCGCCGCCACGCCGAACAGGTTGGGGCTGATGGCCTGGGCGCCGCCGATGAGCTCCAGCGTCGCGGCCAGGGCCTGCGGCTGCTCGAAGATCTCCTTCTGCATGTAATGCGTGTATTCACCGAGCTCGACGTCGTCGGCCGACAGCGTGCTTTCGTGCACGGGCCGCTGCTCCGGGATATTCACCGCCGTACCGCCAGCGCCGACTATCCGGATCGCATCGCGGCGCAGCTCGGCGACGTCGCCATCCTCAAGATAGATCATGCGCCGCGTCACCTGCAGCAAAGCCGAGGCGTCGGAGGCGGCGTAGTTGCCGTCCTCGCCAAGGCCGAGCAGCAGCGGCGCACCGTGGCGGGCAACCACCAGGGTCTCGTCCCCTTCGCGAAGCACGGCAATGGCATAGGCGCCGATCAGGCGCGCCGTGGCGCGTTGCACCGCCTGGAACAGGTCGGCGGAGGCTTTCAGCGTTTCCTGGATCAGGTGGGCAATGACCTCGGTGTCAGTGTCCGACGTGAAGGCATAGCCGGCGGCCCGCAGTTCCTGCTTCAGCTCGGCATAGTTCTCGATGATGCCGTTATGCACCACGGCCAGCCCGACCGAGACGTGCGGGTGGGCGTTGCGCTCGGAGGGCACGCCGTGCGTGGCCCAGCGTGTGTGCGCAATGCCGTGGTGCGCCACCTGGCCGTCGGCCTGGGCGGCGAGTTCGGCGACGCGGCCGACGCTGCGCAATCGCGTCAGGGTCGGGTTGAGCAGCGCCAGGCCGGCGGAATCGTAACCGCGGTATTCAAGCCGGGTCAGGCCTTCGATCAGCACCGGAACGATGTTGCGTGCTGCCGTCGCCGCTACGATGCCGCACATGGCTCAGTCCTTTTTCTTCTTGACGGGGCGCTTCCAGCCGGGAACCGACACCTGCTTCGCACGCGAAACGGTGAGCTGGTCCGGCGGCGCATCGCGCGTCAGCGTGGTGCCGGCGCCCAGGGTGGCGCCGCGCCCTACGGTGACCGGCGCCACCAGTTGCGTGTCGGAGCCGATGAAGACGTCGTCCTCGATCACGGTGCGGTGCTTGTTCGCGCCGTCGTAGTTGCAGGTGATGGTGCCGGCGCCGACATTGACCCGGCTGCCGATCGTGGCGTCGCCGACGTAGGCCAGGTGGTTGGCCTTGGAATGGTCGGCGATGCTGGAGTTCT
>JALHNN010000542.1 GCA_022843505.1 Sulfuritalea sp. | reverse complement strand
GCCCAGCAGACCGGCCAGGCCCTGCACGATGAACTCGACCTGATCCTGGTCGATGCCGAAATGCCGGAAATGGACGGCTACGTGCTCACGCGCAACATCAAGTCCGACAAGCGCTTTGACGGCATCCCCGTGGTCATGCATTCTTCGCTTTCGTCCCAGGCGAACCATGCCATGGGCCGCAGTGTGGGCGTCGATGCCTACGTGGCCAAGTTCGATGCCGACGCACTGGCGCAGACCTTGCGCGCACAATTGAGTCGTCAGCCTGGCAAATAAGTAACCGGAGATCCCCCAATGACAATTGACCCGTCCAAACTCAAGTTCCTCGTCGTCGATGACTTTTCGACCATGCGCCGCATCGTCCGCAACCTGCTCAAGGAACTCGGCTACACCAATGCCGACGAAGCGGAGGATGGCGCCGTGGCGCTGCAAAAGCTGAAGGCCGGCGGCTTCGATTTCGTCGTCACAGACTGGAACATGCCGAACATGGACGGCCTGGCATTGCTCCAGGCGGTGCGCGCCGACCCGACCCTGAAACACCTGCCGGTCCTGATGATCACCGCCGAAGCCAAGCGCGAAAACATCATAACGGCTGCCCAGGCCGGTGCCTCGGGCTATATCGTCAAGCCCTTCACCGCAGCCACCCTTGGCGAGAAGCTCACCAAGATCTTCGAAAAGCTCGGCTGGTCTGCTACCTGATCCGGGCCCGACACGCGATCCGCGATACCCCATCTGAAAGCGCAACGATGACCCTTTCCAGCACGCAAGACGACGGCCAGGATTCCGACGACCTGCAGGCCCTGTTCGACAGTGTCGCCGCGACGGTGCCCGCGCCCGTCAGGGCGACTCCCGCCGCGGCCCCCGCCGTCGATGCGGCGGGCGATTCGGACGAACTGCAGGCACTCTTCGACAGCGTCGTCGCCACGGCTCCGCCGCCACCGGCGACGGTATCGGCTCCGGTCGTCGCGACGAATGATTCCGACGAATTGCAGGCCCTGTTCGACAGCGTCAGCCAGGCCGCCCCCCCTGCCGTCGCCGTATCACCGGCGCCGACTTCCGATGCCGCGGCGCCGGATGTCGTCTTCAACCGCCTCGGCACACTTGCGCGCCAGTTGCACGACAGCCTGCGTGGCCTCGGCATGGACAAGCTGATAGAGGATTCCGCGCGCCAGATTCCCGACGCCCGCGAACGCCTGAACTACATTGCGAAAATGACCGAGCAGGCAGCTTCGCGCGTGCTCAACGCCACCGACATCGCCAAGCCTGTCCAGGATGAGCTGATCGTGCGTTCGAAAGCGCTGTCGCAGCGCTGGGAAGGGATGTACGCCAACCGGCTTTCCGTGGATGAGTTCAAGCAGCTCGCCGATGACACGCGCGGCTATTTTTCCGAAACGCCGGGCAAGCTCAAGCTGACCAACGACCAGCTCATGGAAATCGTCATGGCGCAGGACTTCCAGGATCTTACCGGGCAGGTGATCAAGAAGATCGTGGAACTGGTACAGGACCTGGAGTCGCAGCTGCTCGCCGTGCTGCTGGAGGCGATGCCGGCAGAGCGCAAGGCGGAAACCGCTCCGGGCCTGCTCAACGGCCCGGCCGTCGGCGCCACCGCCGGCCGCGATGTCGTCAGCAATCAGGCGCAGGTCGATGATCTGCTGGAAAGCCTGGGTTTCTGAACCATGGGCCAGCCAACGTTCATGGCGCCGGCAGCCACCCGCAGATCATGAAATGCTCCCACCTTTGCCTGGCCATGGGTGGGCAGGATCGGCCCGCCCCCCTTCACCCCCCTCGCGGGGGGTTCCCGATTGGCTCGCTGCGCTCGATATCACCGGCGACCCATCCTCCAGTTTCACGTAAAGGGAATTCGCCATGAGTGGTTTCGAGGGAATGGAAGACCTGTTGCAGGACTTCCTGGTCGAGGCGGGGGAACTCCTTGCGGGTGTCGACAACAAGCTGGTCGATCTCGAGCAGAGCCCGGGCGACCATACGCTGCTGAACGAGATTTTCCGCGGCTTCCATACCATCAAGGGTGGCGCCGGCTTCCTCAATGCCACGGAGCTGGTGACCCTGTGCCACCTCACGGAGAACCTGTTCGACAAGCTGCGCAACCGGCAGATGACGCTGACGCCGGAGATCATGGACGTGATCATGACGGCCACCGGGGGCGTGCGGACCATGTTCGACAGCCTCGAAGGCGGCATGCAGCCCGGCCCCGCCAACCCGGCGGTGATCGCCGCACTCAAGCGGGTCCTGGCAGGCGAGGCGGCGGCCGTCACCAAACCCGCCGTCGCCGAACCGGCAGCGGCGCCGCCAACGCCGCCGGCAAGCGGCCCGGACTGGAACGCGATGTTCCAGGCCATCGTTCCGGTGCCGATCGCCGCGACGTCGGCGCCCGCGGCGACGGCGGTGGCCGCGGCCACTGCCGGTCTGCCGGCCAGCCATGCCCCCGCCGCCGCCGGGCAGGAACAGGTGATCGCCGCGGCCATCGGCCGACGCGCGACCGACAAGCCCGGGGCCGCCGCTCCGGCCGGCAGGCGCGACAACGAGAAGACGCGCGATACCTCGATCCGCGTCGATACCACGCGCCTCGACCAGGTGCTCAACCTGTCGGGCGAGATCGGCCTGACCAAGAACCGGCTCAACGCGCTGCGCTCCGAAATACTCAACGGCCATACCGACACGGAAACCCTGCACGCGCTCGACC
>JALHNN010000541.1 GCA_022843505.1 Sulfuritalea sp. | reverse complement strand
GCCCGCCCGGCCGATCTGCAGAGCGTGATCGACTACTATGGCGTGATGGCGAAGAAGCTCGGCGTCGAAGTGCGGCTCAACACCGAAGCCAACGCCAAGTTCATGAGGAGCGTGCTGCACGAGTACGATGCCTGCATCGTCGCCGCCGGCGCGCGCACCGACCTGGAAGCCTTCAAGTACATGCCGGGCAGCGAACTCCTGATCGACGCGCTGGAAGTCGCCCATCGCCGCAAAGAGGTCGGCAAGCGCGTGGTGATGGTGGGCGGCGGCGCGATCGGCCTGACGATTTCCGAGTTCCTGCAAAAGGCCGGCCACGAAGTCACGGTGGTGGAGAAGGACAAGCGCATCGGCGGCGACATCATGCCCACCTTCAAGTGGCGCCATACCGCCTGGGTCGACGAACTCGGCATCAAGACGATCTGCTCGGCGCAGCTGGTCAAGGTCACGGCGGAAGGCGCGACGGTGAAGACGGCCAAGGGCGAGGAGGTTTTCGTGCCCTGCGACAATGTCATCGTCTCCAGCCCGCGCAAGGCCAATCACGACCTGTTCTACGAATTCCAGTGGATGATCGACGAGTTGCATGGCGGCGGCGACGCCACGGTGCCGCGCGGCCTCGACGCCGCGATCCAGGAGGGCTACAAGCTCGGCGTCAGGATTTAGCCTTGCCTGGCCATGGAGGTGAATCCATTGTGTAGGAGCGAATGTCGGCGCCCGTATTATCGCGAGCAAGCTCGCTCCTACATTGATTGTTGCCATCGCGGGGAGAACTGAAGTGCCCTACAGTGCCCATCTCGATACCTTCACCCGCGACAACCTGCCGCCGCCGGAGGCGCAGCCGGAGTTCCTGTTCGAGCTGCCGGAGCTGAAGTTCCCCGAGCGCATGAACTGTGCGACGGAACTGCTCGACCGGCACGTGGCCGAGGACCGGGGAGGGCGGGTCTGCATACAGGCGCCGAACCTGCGCTGGACCTACGCCGAGCTGCAGGAGAAGGCCAACCGCATCGCCAACGTGCTGGTGCAGGACCTCGGCATCGTCCCCGGCAACCGCGTTCTGTTGCGTGCGCCGAACAATCCGATGATGGCCGCCTGCTGGTTTGCGGTGATGAAAGTCGGCGCTGTCGCCACGGCGACCATGCCCTTGCTGCGCGCCAAGGAACTCAAGCATGTCATCGCCAAGGCCAAGGTGACCCATGCCCTGTGCGACCTGCGCCTGGCGGAGGAACTCAAGCTGGCCGCCGCCGAATCCCCTGACCTGAAACACATCCGCTGGTTCAACGACGCCTCGGCCGACGGCCTCGAAGCGGCGATGGCGAAGCATTCCGCCGAGTTCAGCAACGTCGATACCGCGCGCGACGACACCTGCATCCTTGCCTTCACCTCGGGCACCACGGGGCAACCCAAGGCGACCATGCATTTCCACCGCGACGTCATGGCCTCCTGCCTCTGCTGGCCGCCGTATGTGCTGCGGCCGACGCCTGACGACATCTTCATGGGCACGCCGCCCCTGGCCTTCACCTTCGGCCTCGGCGGCCTGCTGCTGTTCCCGCTTTCGATCGGCGCCTCGACGGTGCTGCTGGAGCAGGGCGGGCCGCAGGACCTGGTCGACGCGGTGCTCAAATACAAAGCCACCATCCTGTTCACCGCGCCGACCTCCTACCGCGCCATCGCCGCCATCGCCGGCCCGCTGCGCGGCAGCACGCTGAAGAAGTGCGTCTCGGCCGGCGAGGCGTTGCCGGCGGCGACCCGTGCGCTGTGGAAGGAGGCGACCGGCATCGAGATGATCGACGGCATCGGCGCCACCGAGTTGATGCACATCTTCATCTCGGCCGACGAGAAGGAGGCGCGGCCCGGCGCCACCGGCAAGGTGGTGCCCGGTTACATCGCCTGCGTCATGGATGATTCCGGCCGCCCGGCGAAGACGGGCGAGATCGGCAAGCTGGCGGTCAAGGGGCCGACGGGCTGCCGATACCTCGCCGACGAGCGCCAGGCCAACTACGTGAAGGACGGCTGGAACTACACGGGCGACGCCTACACGCTGGATGACGAGGGTTATTTCCACTACCACTCGCGCACCGACGACATGATCATTTCGGCCGGCTACAACATCGCCGGGCCCGAGGTCGAGGACGCGCTGCTCCGCCATCCCAAAGTCGCCGAATGCGGCGTGATCGGCGTCCCCGACCAGGAGCGCGGCCAGGTGGTCAAGGCCATCGTGGTGCTGCGCCCGGGCAACGACCCGACGCCGGAGACGGCCAAGGAACTGCAGGACTACGTCAAGCAGAGCATCGCTCCCTACAAGTATCCGCGCCAGGTGGAGTTCGTCGCCAGCCTGCCGCGCACCGAAACCGGCAAGTTGCAGCGCTTCCGCCTGCGTGCGCCAAAATAAGGAGAAGCAGATGAAGACATTGCTACCCCCCGGCTGGCCGCTGGCCAAGGGTTATAGCCACGGCGTCATGGCGCGCGGGCAGATGGTATTCGTCGCCGGCCAGGTCGGCTGGGATGAGAAATGCGAGTTTCCCGGCGATGACATCGTCAGCCAGGCGGAGCAGGCGCTGAAGAACATCGTCGCGATCCTGGCCGAGGCCGGCGCCAAGCCCGAGCACATCGTGCGCATGACCTGGTACCTCGGCAGCAAGGAGGAATACTGGGCGAAGCAGAAGGAGCTCGGCGCCGTGTTCCGCCGCCTGATCGGCCACTACA
>JALHNN010000540.1 GCA_022843505.1 Sulfuritalea sp. | reverse complement strand
GAAACTTCATTGTTGTCTCCTTCGGTGTGTGATGGACCTCGGATATTCGGTACCGGTTGGATGACCGGAGCGAGGGACATAAGGCAAGGGGCGCGCCAGTCGCGCCTGCTGCGGCGCGACATCCGGCCTTGCGCTGCCGCAGGGGACGCGGACCGTCGCCCGCGCCATCTCAGTTGCAGGGGATTTGCGTTTGCAGCAAAAATGACATGCGAAAGTCGGCGCCGATGCCACGGCGATTCGAGGCCGCGACTCGAGGCTTGATCATTTGGTGAAAAATCGGGCTAGCTGGCGGCGCGGTTTGATGATTCAGTTACCTGCACGCGGGGGCAATTGCCGTGCCGCAAGCGATGATGGTTTGACATCCATCAAGGTGGAGCGCAGCATCGCCGGGTAAAAGAGCGGGTTCCGGAGGAGACGACAGAGAGTGAGGCCGTGACCAAACTCCGCAGCGTGGGACAGACCACAGCGCATGCCGGCAGCGAAGACCTGCGCGCACGCGTGCATTTCTGCGCCGAGAGCGGGCAGATCTGGCTGCACGAGCACCGCATGCTGCTGGTACACGCCGAGGCGCAGGCGACCCTTCGCAAGGAACTCATCGACACCCTGGGCATGGAGCGCGCGCGCGGCCTGCTGACGCGCATGGGGTATGCCTCGGGCGTGCGCGATGCGGAACTCGCGCGCACCCGCGCCGAGGCTGCCAGCGACCTCGAGGCCTTCATGACCGGGCCGCAGCTGCATACCCTGGAGGGTATCGTGCGCGTCACCCCGATCAGGCTGGAACTTGATCGCCACGCCGGCAAGTATTACGGCGAGTTCCTCTGGGAGCATTCCTGGGAAGGTCAGTGGCACCGCCACCACTACGGCATCCACACGGAGCCGGTGTGCTGGACCCAGATCGGCTATGCCTGCGGATACACCTCGGCCTTCATGGGCCGCACCATCCTCTACAAGGAAGTCGAGTGCACCGGCATGGGCCACAACAACTGCCGCATCGTCGGCAAGCCGGCCGAGGAATGGGATGACGCCGAGGTGCAGATGCGCTACTTCAACGGCCAGTCCATCGCCGACCAGCTGATCGAACTGCAGACCGAGGTGGTGCAGCTGCGCTCCTCGATCGGCGACCGCGACCAGCTGCCGGAGGATGTCACCGGCGCCTCGCCGGGCTTCCGCGCCGCCTACGACCTGCTCAAGCAGGCCGCCGGCAGCCACATCAGCGTGCTGCTGCGCGGCGAAACCGGTGTCGGCAAGGAAGTCTTCGCCCGCAGCCTGCATGAAATGAGCGCCCGCAGCGGCAAATCCTTCGTCGCCGTGAACTGCGCGGCGATCCCGCAGGAGCTGGTCGAATCGGAACTGTTCGGGGTAGAGAAGGGCGCCTATACCGGCGCGCTGGTCTCGCGCCCCGGGCGCTTCGAGCGTGCCGACGGCGGCACCCTGTTCCTCGACGAGATCGGCGACCTGCCGGCCTCGGCCCAGGCCAAGCTGCTGCGCGTGCTGCAGGAAGGCGAGATCGAGCGCCTGGGCGACCAGAAGACGCGCAAGATTAACGTCCGCCTCGTTGCCGCCACCAATGCCAATTTGCCGGAACTGGTCCGGGACGGACGCTTCCGCTCCGACCTCTTTTACCGCCTCAACGCCTACCAGATCGTCATCCCACCGCTGCGCGAACGCAAGCAGGACATCCCGCTGCTGGCCAAGCATTTCCTCGCCAGGCACTCGGCGATCCACGGCAAGAAGCTGCGCGGCTTCACCGACAAGGCCAAGCGCGCCCTGCTGTCCTATGCCTGGCCGGGCAATATCCGCGAGTTGCAGAACGCCGTCGAGCGCGGCGTGATCCTCGCCCCCAGCGGTACGCGCATCGAGGTCAGCCACCTGTTCATGTCCTGCGGCGACATCCAGTCGCCCGAGTTTGGCCTCGACCATGCCGGCGGTCTGGACGTCAATTGCTGGGAAACCGGCAAGGATCTGCGCGAAGCCGTGTTCAACGGCACCCTGACGCTGGACCAGGTCGAGGCCATGCTGCTGGAAACCGCCGTAGACAAGGCGCGCGGCAACCTGTCGTCGGCTGCGCGCATGCTGGGCATCACTCGGCCTCAACTCGCCTACCGCCTGAAGCGGCTGCACGAAGGCAGGGACCATCCCGCAGACCCGGCGCTCGAGTCCTTCGAGGCTGAGCGCGGCACCCCGGCCTGATGAGGGCGAGCCTGACGCCCGAGGTCGCCGCCTACCTTGCCGGCCACAACGTCATGACGCTTGCCACCCAGGGTACCGACGGCCCCTGGGCCGCGGCGGTGTTCTATGCCCTTGACGAAGGCTCGCTGGTCTTCCTTTCCGCGCCCACCACGCGCCACGCCCTCAATCTGGAGCAGGACGACCGCTGCGCCGCCACGATCCACGACGACACCGCCGACTGGAGGGCGGTCAAGGGCATGCAGCTCGAAGGCCGCGTGGCGCGTCTCGCAGGCGACGAAGCCGCTGCCGCGCATCGCTGCTATGCCGAAAAGTTTCCCCTCGTCAGCCCGTTGGCCAAGATCCCTCCGGCCATCGTAGAAGCCCTGGCGAAGATCCGCTGGTACCGCCTCACGCCTTCGCGGCTGTACTTCATCGATAACGGCAAGGGCTTCGGCCACCGCGACGAATTTCCCTGCGCCTGATTCGGGCGTCGTTCGCGGGCCGGTCCCGGGAAGACCGCTCGAATTCGCC